>NZ_LN812101.1:610-12550 GCF_000942395.1 Risungbinella massiliensis | reverse complement strand
CTCAAGATGAGATTTCCCATTCCTTCGTGGAAGTAAGACCCCTTGTAGATGACGAGGTAGATCGGTCTGAGGTGGAAGCATGGTAACATGTGTAGCTGACAGATACGAATCGGTCGAGGGCTTTTCCTCACATGTCTTACTTTTCGATTTGCAATACACTTGGCCTTCTGTTCTAATTTTCAGGGTGTGACATATTTCATATGTCTCAACACTGACTGTCTGGTGATAATGGCGGAGGGGTCCCACTCGTTCCCATCCCGAACACGATCGTTAAGCCCTCCAGCGCCGATGGTACTTGGACCGCAGGGTCCTGGGAGAGTAGGTCGTTGCCAGGCAAACCAAAAACCACTTAGTTGCTACTTCGGTAGCCTAAGTGGTTTTTTTACTTTCTTTAAGTCATTTTAGTCTCGATAATTTCGATTAAGTTTTAAATTCATGTAAAAAAACCAGTAAGTATTTTGATCTTTTCTATTATTTAAAATCATTGGAATTATGATATTGTCTAACTGATTAATATTGGTTAATGTTGTTGATACTTATTTTCGGTGATCTTGTATAGGACTCAAGATTTTCTACTATTTACGGACGGTTTTCCGTCAAAACTTGATCTTATTAACTAGATTCGTTATCGTTAACAGAAGTGACTCGCCGTTTAAATCGGTCGATTGAAGGAATATAACCTAAAAATCGCATCCTGTTATGGGGAAGGCAGAGAAGAGACATTGGAATCTATATTGATATATTATCCATTTACCTTAGCAAAAGTGGCTGATAGTGGCTCCAAGTTGAGACCGCTTCAAATGAAAAAAGCATTAGAAGAATGGGGAGAAAAAGAGGGAGTTTCCGTTTTTACGATTTCCGGAACCTCGAAAGAGCGTCAAAACCAATTTCACCATCTCCTGACCGAAAAGAAACTAGAGAATATTCGATTCTGCTATGTAGAGAATCAAACAATCCCTTTATGGCTGACGGATCCAAAACATATCCCTCAAAACCCTTTGATTGATCGTACAATCTTTCAATACTTACAAAAGAAAAACGTTCCGGTTGGTATTTTCTATCGAGACGTTTATTGGAAATTTGATGAGCTGTATCCTTTAAAAGGTTGGAAAAAGAAAGTGATGCAGTGGATGTATCGTCGAGAAGAACGTTTTTATGAGAAATACGGGAAAGCTCTTTTTTTGCCAAGTTTGGAAATGGGATCTCATGTGGACATTGAAATTTTAAAGGCTGCACTACCTCCTGGTGGACAAACAGTTACTAGTTATGAAAAAAAACCACATCAAGGATTAAAAGGTCTTTATGTAGGTGGGATCGCTCATCAGGATTATGGATTACCTTTACTACTTGACTCTCTTGAGATCGTGCAGCAAAAAGAAGTAGATTATCAGCTAACCATCTGTTGTCGTGAACAGGAATTGCAATCCATCCCTAGCGAGACAAGAGACCGATTGAAGCGGCTTTCGGTCGAGATGGTTCATTTATCAGGTGAATCTCTCAAAAAGCTCTATCAAGAGATGGATTTCGCTTTGATCCCTCGATACCGTAGTACATACAATGACTTTGCTGTTCCAGTCAAGTTGGTTGAATACTTATCCAATCTTTTGCCAGTAGTGGCAACAGATTGCTCTGCACAAAAGTCTTTTGTTGAAAGTGGTCCATACGGCATTGTGAGTCATGATGAGGCTCACTCCATGGCAGAAGCTATTATGAACATGGCAGAAACCAATGAGCAATACCGGAAACAAATCGAAGAGGATTTTTTGGATAAGCACTCTTGGCTTACCCGTGCTTATACTATTGCGCATGTTCTAGGTGGGGAAAAACATCAATGAAAGTAATGATATTTGCTCCAAGCCAATCTATTCATACACATAAATGGGCAACCTATTTACAAAAACAAGCTAACACAGATGTTGTAGTAGTCAGTTTTGAAAATCACTATTCTGCGGAGAATGCGAAAGAAGTGCGGACAATCGCACTTCCTTCGCGCTTGCCTGGTAAGTTGTCTTATTTTCCAGCTATCTTTTCATTAAAAAAAGTGATTCAAAAAGAGCAACCTGACATCTTGCATGCTCATTATGCTTCGAGTTATGGCTTTATTGCCTCTTGGGTTTCATTTCACCCTACAATCGTATCTGTTTGGGGATCTGACATATATGAGTTTCCAAGAAAAAATACTTTACAACGTTACATTGTAGAAAGATCTCTTCAAAAAGCAGATCTGGTCTGTTCTACTAGTCAGGCAATGGCAGAGGAAACGAGAAAGTATACTGCAAAAAAAATAGAAGTGACCCCTTTTGGTGTTGATACAGAACTGTTCCAACCAGTAGAGAAAGAGGACTCTGTGTACTTGCGTATAGGGATTGCCAAAGGGCTGAAGGATTTATATGGGTATCCCGAGCTTTTGCAAGGTTTTGCTGACTTTGTAAGAGCAGGAAGGAAAGCGGAGCTTTATATCATGGGGGATGGAGAAGAGCGAGATAAATATGAAGAAATGGTCGCTCAACTCAACATTTCGAAAGAAGTGCATTTCTTAGGGCATGTTAGCAACCGAGAAGTAGCAAACAAACTACAAGAGTTAGATGTTTTTATTTTGCCATCTCATCAGGATAGTTTTGGAGTAGCTGCTTTGGAAGCTCAAGCTGCTGGGGTTCCCGTTGCTGTTCATCGGGTAGGTGGTCTACCTGAAGTAGTTTTAGATCAAACGACAGGTCTCATTATGGATGGTAATTCACCAAGACATATTACCGAAACCTTACAATGGTTCGCTGATCATCAAACGAAGCGATACGAGATGGGAAAAGCAGCAGCCGAATTTGTACGGGAGCAGTATAGCTGGTCTGAGTCTGGAAAGCGGATGAAACGCATCTACCAAGAGATTTTAGAGAAGAAAGGAGAATGAGAGTGGAGGTTTCCAAAAAGCCTTTTTATGCTTTTTACGACTATTTATTATTTTTTTGGCGCAAAAAAAGTATCTTATTTGCAATACCCGTGATTTTTATAGCGGGAAGTTTAGTTGTTAGTCTGTTTCAGCCAACCAGCTATGAGGGAAAAGCTAATTTTTATGTGGGGGAAAAATTAGGTGACTCTGTAGATGATCCTGAAGTGGTAACGAGAAACTTAAAAAACAAGTTACCTGTAGAGTTACAAAGTGGGTTCCAAGCGACTGTCCCTAAGTTTAAACATGTTCAATTAAATATCAGAGCAACTGATCGGGAAGCTGGGAAAAAAGCTCTTCAATTTGCGATTAAGAACTATACAGAACAGCTAAATAGTTTATATGACCAAAAGCAGAAACTACTGACCAACTATTTGGATTCTCAATCGGAGCGAATTAAAACATTGGAAGAGACAGTTGAACTTTTCCGAAACAAGTTAAATCGTTCTAATCCACAGGAATTACAAGTGTTGGTGGAGAGTGAACAAGAATTAACAGCTCTCCAAGAACAGATTCATATGACGAAATTAGATCTCTTAGATTTTGAACAGCAAAAACCACAGCTAAATGATCCTGTAAGTTTGG
This sequence comes from Risungbinella massiliensis, assembly GCF_000942395.1. GTDB lineage: Bacteria > Bacillota > Bacilli > Thermoactinomycetales > Thermoactinomycetaceae > Risungbinella > Risungbinella massiliensis. The sequence continues at coordinate 9,024 of NZ_LN812101.1, read as the reverse complement.
AGAATGTAACCCTAGTTCAAAAGAGTCCTTCGTATGTTCCTAACGCGATTATTGGACTATTAATGGGGCTCATTGCGGCAATTTTTGCTTTGGTTTTGTGGAAATACCTAGAGGATGCCAAAAAAAATCACCATTATACAGAGAAATAAGTTTGGTTTAGAGAGGGAGAGTAGAATTTGTTAGCCCAATTAAAACGATTTGCTGGGGATTCACTCATCTATGCATTGATGAGTGTGGGGACGAAGATTATTGCTTTTATCATGACGCCTTTTTATTCGAAGGCCCTGACACAAGATGAGTTTGGAGCTTTAGGTGTAATTGACTCTACTCTCTCGATCATTTCTTTTCTTGTTATCTTTGGGACTGATTCCGCCCTAGCTTATTACTACATGGAAGCAAAAGATCTTAAGAAAAAAGAGGCTTATGTCAGGAATGTTATGACATTTCGCCTTTTGGTAGCTGGAGTTATGACAGTTGTTTTCATTTTATTTGGTGAGCAGTTATCTGATATAGTAGCTAACAGTCCAAGTTTTTACTTTGCCCTTCAGATTAGTATGATCACGATCATATTAGATACAATAAATGTGCTAATCCTGACTGTTCTTCGATTTGACTTTCAATCTTCACGAGTAGCGGTATTAACCTTTACAAAAATCGCATTGATTGCGGCATTTGCTTATTTGTACTTAACTTATGTAGATCAATCATTAAATGGGTTGATGTACTCTAGACTATTAAGTGCATTACTTATATTAGTCTTTACCTTCTCGGAAGTATGGAAGTACGTACGGCCTCAGATAGATTTATCCATATGGAAGGAAATACTGATCTATGCAACACCTCTAGTACCAGCGTCGTTAGCTTTTTGGATTATTAATTCATCTAATCGATATATCGTTTTTCTCTTTGAATCAAAAGCAGCAGCTACATCGGTTAATGCGCATTTAGTACCAATATTTGCCTTCGCTTCTGTTGTTACACTGTTTACTTACGGTATTCAAATGGCATGGCGACCTTATTCTATGAAACTGAAAGACCGAGAAGATGCGAAGGAGTTATTTGCTAAAGTATACGTTGTAATATTGGCTTTGGGGTTATTAGCAGTCATAGTAATAACTACAGTAAGCCCTTGGCTAATGAGCTTCGCGGATCCAGAATATTGGGATGGCTATAAGTATATTGGCTTTTTTTCTCTAGCGGGCTTTCTTAATTTCTTTTATTTGATTGTCACCGTTGGGATGTTTATTCAGAAAAAGACAGGCAAAGTAACGACTGCTTTTCTCATTGCTTCAGTCTTAAACCTAGTTTTAAATTTGTTGCTTTATCCTAACTTCAAGATCTGGGGTTTTGTTATTTCCAATAACATAACGTATCTTTTTGTGTTGCTCTATCTATATCGCTATAGCCAATCTATTTACCAAGTACCAGCTAAAACGGGCAAGCTCGGCTTTATGCTCCTACAGGCTGTTCTTACCATTGGTGCCATTACTTATATTCAGACAAATGATTTACCATGGTTTTGGATTGTACTATCTTGGCTTTACTTCCTAGGATCTCTTTTGCTTATACGAATCGATCGGGATCTTCGAATAAAGGCATAAAAATAGGTGGGAGGATGACATGCTGTATATTATGGTTTGGTTTACCATCGTTCTCTTCTCTGTTCTGCTCTTTCGTAATGCAGCCGGAACACTATCACTTAGTAAACTAAACCTTCACTCTTTTATTTTTTATTACTCCTTGCTGGTATCGAGCTACATAGGTTCCCTACTCATCGTTTTAAACATAGATCAGTCTTACATCATTAAAAAAATTATGTTTGAAGAATCGAGAGAAGTGGGCTTTTGGTTAGTTAGTATGGCAATGCTATTGCTACCGCTTACGATGGTAATTACCTCAAGGTTAATGGGATTTCATCCAGATGGTGAGTTTCAAAAATATTGGAATGCACCTTTAGAGGAGATCTATACCGAAAAGAAATCGAGGGTCGACTTTTACCGATGTTTTGTTGTTTTAGCCAGCGTTTCACTATTTGCAGTGGCGTATACACTTTGGAAGACCTTTCCCTTTCCTCTTTATGAAGCGATTATAGGATCAGGATCGGATTTAGCTGTGGGGAGGATTACTGCAAAGGGACAAATATCTGGAGCAGGAAACTACCTTAAAAATATTATGGGAATAGGTCTCACACCTCTCCTTTCTATGGTTGCTTATGCTTATGCAGTCATGACAAGAGAGAAAAAATGGTGGTACTGGTTCTCTGTTCTATTTATAGGGGCTCTGCTGATTCAATTGTACGACTTACAAAAAGCGCCTGTACTTTTCTATTTTGCGATGTTTTTGCTGCTGAGAATGTGGATTGGTAAGACCAAACTCAATGCTTTTCGAATATCTGCGCTTGCGTTAGCTGGTGTTGTTTATTTGATTGGGATCTATACAGTATTTGGTGTTGGAGGGAGCGATCTTTTTTCCTACAACAAAGGTCCTGTTGGCAGGATCATCCTGACTCAAGTAGCGCCTATGTATACTTATGTAGATCGTTATGATGAGGTATATCCTTATCTCCAAGAAGAAGGATTACCACCGACTATTTTAAAGATTTATGGAGAAGATCCGGTACGAAGCGCAGCTAAGCTAATGGCAGATCTATTTCCTGAAAAAGTAGAGGCAGGAACAGCGGGAGTATTAAATACCCTTTATATCGGGGAACTATATGCGTCTTTTGGCTGGTTTGGAGTCATTTTGGGGACGGTCTATCTAGGGATTATAATTCAGGTATTGTATGTATTGATCTTACGATTGCCTAAGCACCCAATATTCTTAAGTCTATTGATTTTCTTTACAGTGAATATACCGCGTGCACTAGTGGGTGGATTTTCTGATCTAATCTTCAATATCGTTTGGATTAGTCTAACGGTTATTATTTTGCTCCCCTTGTTTTTTATTTCGTTGCGTGATTTTCGAATCACAAGAGAAATGGTTAAAAAGTAGCTCTCTCATAACGGGATGAGCTACTTTTTTTGTTTAATGTAAATTTCTTTTTAAAAAACTATTGACGTTAAAAAGCTAGCATGATATATTATTTCTTGTCGCCGCGACAAGGCGGCACAAACAAAAAGCAATGATGTTCTTTGAAAACGAAAGAGTGAGATGTATCACATTTAGCCAGATGATTTACTATTGAGCTTTCAAACTCAACTTTATCGGAGAGTTTGATCCTGGCTCAGGACGAACGCTGGCGGCGTGCCTAATACATGCAAGTCGAGCGGGGTTCCTTCGGGAACCTAGCGGCGAACGGGTGAGTAACACGTGGGCAACCTGCCCTCAAGCCTGGGATAACTCCGGGAAACCGGTGCTAATACCAGATAATCATTGCTCTCGCATGAGAGCAATGTAAAAGTTTTTCGCTTGAGGATGGGCCCGCGGTGCATTAGCTTGTTGGTGGGGTAATGGCCTACCAAGGCGACGATGCATAGCCGACCTGAGAGGGTGACCGGCCACACTGGGACTGAGACACGGCCCAGACTCCTACGGGAGGCAGCAGTAGGGAATTTTCCGCAATGGGCGAAAGCCTGACGGAGCAACGCCGCGTGAGTGATGACGGCCTTCGGGTTGTAAAACTCTGTTCTTAGGGAAGAAGTTCTGACGGTACCTAAGGAGAAAGCCCCGGCTAACTACGTGCCAGCAGCCGCGGTAATACGTAGGGGGCAAGCGTTGTCCGGAATTATTGGGCGTAAAGCGCGCGCAGGCGGCGCTTTAAGTTGGGGGTTAAAGGCAATGGCTCAACCATTGTTCGCCTCCAAAACTGGAGCGCTTGAGTGCAGCAGAGGAAAGTGGAATTCCCGGTGTAGCGGTGGAATGCGTAGAGATCGGGAGGAACACCAGTGGCGAAGGCGACTTTCTGGGCTGTAACTGACGCTGAGGCGCGAAAGCGTGGGGAGCAAACAGGATTAGATACCCTGGTAGTCCACGCCGTAAACGATGAGTGCTAGGTGTTGGGGGCTTTCCCGCCCTCAGTGCCGCAGCTAACGCATTAAGCACTCCGCCTGGGGAGTACGGCCGCAAGGCTGAAACTCAAAGGAATTGACGGGGGCCCGCACAAGCGGTGGAGCATGTGGTTTAATTCGAAGCAACGCGAAGAACCTTACCAAGGCTTGACATCCCGTTGACCGGGGTAGAGATACCCCTTCCCTTCGGGGCAACGGTGACAGGTGGTGCATGGTTGTCGTCAGCTCGTGTCGTGAGATGTTGGGTTCAGTCCCGCAACGAGCGCAACCCTTATCGTTAGTTGCCAGCATTTAGTTGGGCACTCTAACGAGACAGCCGGTGAAAGCCGGAGGAAGGTGGGGATGACGTCAAATCATCATGCCCCTTATGTCTTGGGCTACACACGTGCTACAATGGCCAGTACAAAGGGTTGCGAACCCGCGAGGGGGAGCTAATCTCATAAAGCTGGTCTCAGTTCGGATCGTAGGCTGCAACTCGCCTACGTGAAGCTGGAATCGCTAGTAATCGCGGATCAGCATGCCGCGGTGAATCCGTTCCCGGGCCTTGTACACACCGCCCGTCACACCACGAGAGTTTGTCACACCCGAAGTCGGTGAGAGAACCTTACGGACTCAGCCGCCGAAGGTGGGGCAGATGATTGGGGTGAAGTCGTAACAAGGTATCCCTACCGGAAGGTGGGGATGGATCACCTCCTTTCTATGGAGTATCTTTCATGATACAAATTCGAATGTTTTACCCGGCTATGTTACTCTCACCTTTCGTTTTCAGAGAACATGTAAAAAATCCTCTAACCATTGGTTGGAGGATTTTTTATTTAAATTAAGTATGCATACTAGTACTTTCTGAAGTATCAGATTAATTTTATGACAAGTCAGTCAGTAGATAGATTTAGATCATCCTGTGGTGATGATAAAAGAGAAATTTCATTATGAAACAGAATCTAATTTACATAGAGCTCCCCTGTTTTGAAGTGATACAATATTTGCAAAGACGTAAATGGAGGTGTATACATGAAAAATCAATATCTGATCGCAATCGACCTTGATGGTACACTTTTGCGTAATGATAAAACTATCTCGGATCGTACCAAAAATGCTGTCCAGCAAATAAGCAAACAAGGTCATATTGTATGTATCTCAACTGGGCGGCCCTTTCGCCTTTCTCAACAATATTATGAAGAACTCGGATTAACTACACCGATCATTAATATAAATGGAGGACATGTGCACTATCCGAACAATCCCCAATTTAGTGGACATTATCACTATATTTCTGCAGAAATTGCCCAATCTGTATTCGATCTAGCAGAAAATCAATTTGTAGTTAAGAATATACTGATGGAAACTAAGCAAAAAATATTTATCCGACATGAATTTTGTTCCGTTTTCAATTTGCGTTCTTCTTCTGATCAAATCCATTTTAACTTTGAGAAAAAGCATCTTTCAGAAGGCCCTGCTAGTATTTTGATTCATGTAGGAGAAGTTGAATTCGATTCTATTATGGGAGTATTAAAGCAACATTTTGATAATCATTGTACTTTTTATAGCTGGGGAGCGCCACATTATGTAATTGAGTTAAACCCGATTGGTACGAATAAAGCCATTGGGCTGAAAAAAGTGGCAGATCACTTTCAAATACCAAGACATAGAATAATCGCACTTGGTGATAGTAGTAATGATTATGAGATGATTCAGTATGCGGGAATTGGCGTGGCGATGGGGAATGGATTGGAAGAAATAAAACTAATGGCTAATGAAGTGACGCTTAATAACGAAGAGGATGGTGTGGCTATATTTTTGGAGAAGATGTTTCCTATTAGATAGCTTTTCCTTAGGTAAAGCTTATATTTTTTTATAAAAAAACCTTGCATTATGTTACGGAACCTGATATAGTTGTTTCTTGTGAGGGACAACACACAGTTCCTACACAGGGGCCTATAGCTCAGTTGGTTAGAGCGCACGCCTGATAAGCGTGAGGTCGGCTGTTCGAGTCAGCCTAGGCCCACCAAAATATTTGGGGCTATAGCTCAGCTGGGAGAGCGCCTGCCTTGCAAGCAGGAGGTCAGCGGTTCGATCCCGCTTAGCTCCATTTCAAAAACTCACTTCTAAAAGGAAGTGGGTTTTTCTTTTTTATTCTTTAATTAAAGAAAGTTATCTAATCAATCAAAGCCCTTACCATTATGATCAAGATGGTAAGGGCCTTTGTGAAATTATCAAACAATATAAGTCTATTGTATTTGTTTACCTAACTGCATTCTGGTTAGTGTTTTGACGCTTCTTTACAAATTGGTAGCTAATAATGAGAATCAGAAACCAAATTGGCCCAATAATGAGGGCGATTCGTGTATCAGGATCAAACCAAAGCATAATTGTAACTACTAGAAGGTAAATCAAAACAATCCAGTTAGTAAAAGGGGCACCAGGCATTTTAAAATTACTTTCTGGTACTCGTTTTGCTTTTACAGCCTCACGATATTTTATATGAGTATACAAAATCATTCCCCATGTCCAAAGAGCGCCTACCGTACCTACACTCGTAATATATACAAATGCTTCTTCGGGAATGAAAAAGTTAAGTAGAACACCAACTAATAAAACAATAGATGATGCAGTAATACCAACTGAAGGAACATGTTGTTTACTAACCTTCCCCATTGCTTTAGGTGCTTGGTTTTGTTTAGCTAAAGTCATTAACATACGACCAGTACTAAAAATACCACTATTTGCTGAAGACAAAGCGGCAGTTATTACAACAAAGTTAATAATTCCCGCAGCAGCGGGGATTCCAATTCTAGAAAAAGTTAAAACAAAAGGGCTTGCCTCTTCACTGATTTGATTCCATGGATAAAGTGCCATGATTACAACTAGTGCTCCAACATAAAATATAAGGATTCTCCAAAGTACATTGTTCACAGCAGAAGGAATATTTTTTTCTGGATCTTCTGTTTCACCAGCCGTTACTCCGATTAACTCAACCCCAATAAATGCAAACATAACCATCTGCAAAGCAAAGAGCATGCCTCCTGTTCCATTAGGGAAAAAACCGCCGTGAGTCCAGAGATTAGAAAACCCTACTGGAGTATCTCCCCAACCGGTTAAGAGAATGGTTAAGCCTACCACGATGAGTAGTAGGATCGTAACAATTTTAATTAAAGCAAACCAGAACTCTAATTCACCAAAAACTTTTACAGCTAGCAGATTTATAAGATAGACGACTATAATCGAAAGTAGTGCAGCCAACCATTGTGGAACTTGAGGGAACCAATATTTCACATATAAACCTATTGCCGTTGCCTCTGCCATTACAATGGTGACCCACATAAACCAATACGTCCATCCAGTAATAAAACCAGCCCACGGTCCAACAAATTCATCAGCATAGGCGCTAAAAGAGCCGGAAATAGGGCGATATATTGCAAGTTCACCAAGTGCACGCATGATAAAGAAGATTGCAATTCCGCCAATTATATAAGAAAGTGCCAAAGCGGGCCCTGCGGCTTTTATTGCTTTGGCTGACCCTAAAAATAAACCGACTCCAATGGCACCTCCAATTGCAATCAATTGAATATGGCGGTCTTTTAAATCTCTCGTTAAATTCTCAGAGTGTTGTTCTTTTGTCTCCCTCACTACATTTCCTACTTTCTTTTGTAATTCGAAATGATTGACTGAAATTCAATGTTATTGTGTGTTAAATATATTTTAGTTATGAGTGTTATGTTATTTTAGAATCAATCATTGTGATTTCTTATATGAAAGTAGATATAAATTTTCTGGTATAAAACGATAAAATATACTTGCATTTGAAGATTGAACGTGGTATATTATTTCTTGTCGCCACGAGCGACATACTAAATGAAACGCACCTTGAAAATTAGATACAGAAAGCCAAGTAAGAAAACGTAATAAAGTTTTCCTACGACATCAAATATCGTGGAAGTCTTTTACGTTTTGTTGCAATCACCGAAAAGTAATGACCGAGGTAAAGCTACTAAGGGCACACGGTGGATGCCTTGGCGCCAGGAGCCGATGAAGGACGGGACGAACACCGATATGCTTCGGGGAGCTGTAAGTGAGCTTTGATCCGGAGATTTCCGAATGGGGCAACCCACTTGCTTGAAGAGCAAGTACTGCCACCTGAATCCATAGGGTGGTAAGAGGCAGACCGGGGGAACTGAAACATCTAAGTACCCCGAGGAAGAGAAAGCAAACGCGATTCCCTGAGTAGCGGCGAGCGAAACGGGATTAGCCCAAACCAAACATCTTCGATGTTTGGGGTTGTAGGGCGTCTCACTAGGAGTTATCAAGGAAGCAGGTACCAGAAGTGGTTCTGGAAAGACCCGCCATAGCAGGTAACAGCCCTGTATGGAAAACTTGCTTCCCTCCGAGACGGACCCTGAGTACGGCGGG
>NZ_LN812101.1:0-602 GCF_000942395.1 Risungbinella massiliensis | reverse complement strand
TATATTATTTCTTGTCGCCGCGAGCGACATGCAAAAATGAAACGCACCTTGAAAATTAGATACAGAAAGCCAAGTAAGAAAACGTAATAAAGTTTTCCTACGACATCAAATATCGTGGAAGTCTTTTACGTTTTGTTGCAATCACCGAAAAGTAATGACCGAGGTAAAGCTACTAAGGGCACACGGTGGATGCCTTGGCGCCAGGAGCCGATGAAGGACGGGACGAACACCGATATGCTTCGGGGAGCTGTAAGTGAGCTTTGATCCGGAGATTTCCGAATGGGGCAACCCACTTGCTTGAAGAGCAAGTACTGCCACCTGAATCCATAGGGTGGTAAGAGGCAGACCGGGGGAACTGAAACATCTAAGTACCCCGAGGAAGAGAAAGCAAACGCGATTCCCTGAGTAGCGGCGAGCGAAACGGGATTAGCCCAAACCAAACATCTTTGATGTTTGGGGTTGTAGGGCGTCTCACTAGGAGTTATCAAGGAAGCAGGTACCAGAAGTGGTTCTGGAAAGACCCGCCATAGCAGGTAACAGCCCTGTATGGAAAACTTGCTTCCCTCCGAGACGGACCCTGAGTACGGCGGGACACGTGAAAC
>NZ_LN812100.1 GCF_000942395.1 Risungbinella massiliensis | reverse complement strand
TCAAGCGAACTCGAAACGGGGAGCATCTAGGCTCTCTTTTTTCTTGCCTAGATGAAGATATAGTCTGATCTATATGGAAACATATAGAGGGTATGCGGAAGCGGTATACCTGCAACATTTAAAGTAGGCGATTGGGGAGAGCTTGGTGGTGTGATTCTCAAGAATTACCGAGTGCATGAATTTGATACATCCTTTGAGCGATTCGATACGATGCTATATGGGCAAGACTTTGGATTCAACCACGCCAACGCTATTCTGACAGTAGGTTTTAAAGATGGTGAACTTTATATCTGTCATGAGATATACGTGCACGAGATGGACACTGGAGAGATCATAGAACTAGCAGAGCGGAAACAATTAGATAAAAGGCTGACCATGTATTGCGATTCTGCCGAGCCTGACAGGATCAAGATGTGGAGAAAAGCCGGATATAAGGCAAGACCTGTTGTAAAGAATCCTGGTAGTGTTAATGCTCAGATTGATGTATTAAAGAAGATGACAATTCATATTCACCCTTCTTGCATTAACACCATAAAAGAGATCCAGCAATGGAAATGGAAGAAAGACGAGAAGATGAATATATACCTAGATGAGCCTGTCGAGGTATTTGATGATGCAATGGCAGCACTTAGATATTCAATTGAGCCATTTAGAAAGCCATCCAACAAACTAAAAGCAGTCAACCGACTATAAGGAGGAGGGGATGGTTGGATGATGGAAGAGATCCGAGGGAACCCAATTATACAAAGGGTGATTACCCAACAGATCAAGGGGATCAAAAAGTATGGGGAGACAGTCAATCCCAACAATCTAGATATAGGACAATGGTTGGATCACTTAGCTGAGGAGTTGACTGATGCGCTGATCTACATTGAGTGTGTACGAGAAAAGATACAAAAGGGAGGGGACCACATGCAACCAGTAGCACATGGTGTGACTGAGCCACCGAACACATAAAAAAAGGCCACCGCTGAGGGTGGTTTTCAATATTAGAGAAGGCTTTGCACGATGTTAGACAGTATCTCTGTCATTAGGATCTCGAGTAGTCGCCATATCCATTTCATGTTCAATCTCTCCTTTGTTTGTGGGTCTAATGTCTTAAAGGAGAATTGAAAATGTTTCCCTCGCTGGGTTCATTTTTGTGCATCTCTTCTCCTATGGTTTATAGAGCGCATCAGCAAGGAGAAAAAGGACAAAAAAAGACCACCTCAGGGGTGGTTATTTGTTGGGGTAGAGAGATCTATACAATTCTAAGTAGTCAGGATGAATATAGCTTTCATAGTTGCTTTCGTATTGGATTTGTCTACGATTGCAAGCTGGTTGTAGTGTGTAAATAAGATATTCTTCATAAATAGTTCTTAAGGTTTTGTTTGGCTCAAAAAAGCCTTTAACCTCATAGAAGTTATGTTTTACAAAAAACAGAGGGTTGTATACTGGCTTATTAACATTAAGATGTTCTTTGATTCTGTTATGAATATTAGAGCTTTTCCCGACGTAAAGAAGAGTGCCTTTCCTATCGTAGAAACGATATATACCAGGCTTATTTCTTTTGATCCATAGATGATCATGAATGCTATAAGAAAAGTCGTCTTCGGGAATATCAATTTTAAACAATTGGATTACTCCTCAACATGATTGTGTACCCTTTTCTAGTTCGCGATATAGGGCAGATCGGCTAACTTGGGTTATCTCACATATTTCTTTGATAGACATCCCGTTTTGTTCTCGTTCTTTGGCTAGTTTGACAGCGTAATTCATACCTTTGTGTTTATCATGGTACTTCTTGACTCGTCCCTGATATTTGCCCTGGGCTTTGGCTCTGGCGATCCCTGCACGTTGTCTTTCTAACATGATCTCACGCTCGAATTCAGCAAAGCCAGCGAACATAGTAAGCATGAGTTTACCTGTAGGAGTTGAAACATCTACTTGCATACCACTAAAGTTTAATACAACCATTGCAACTCCTTTTTGGTGCAACGACTCAGCAATATTTCGGGCATCAATTACAGATCGAGCAAAGCGGTCTAACTTGGTGAAAACGATCTTGTCACCTGATTGAACAGTATCAATTAACTTTTTCAGCTCATGCCGATCGTCAATGCTTTTTCCGCTGACCTTCTCCTGATAAATAACATCAACACCATATTTGTTTAGCTCATCTACCTGTAAATTAATATCTTGATGGTCAGTAGACACACGAGCATAACCATAAACGGTCATTTTCCCACCTCTATTTCGGGATATTTAATTGGGACACTTATAATTCTGATTATATCAGGAAGTCGAAAATGTCTCAATAGAGGACGGTTAAATGGGACAAATTTAACAGAATTTGATTGTGTAAAACTCATCAAAACAAAAAAAGATCACATAAAGTGACCTTTTATTTTTTATGTCTTAGATATGCAGCTTCATCGATAGCGACATATGCTAATCGATCCATTAATTGATCAATTAACGTGTTTTCTTCTTCTTTCCTTTTTTGAATGCTTTCACTGGCACTGGAAGATTCAAGGTGGTCGTCGACTTTTTTCATGAATTCAATCTCTTCTTTATTGCTGTGTTTTTTATTAAATAAGCAACTAATTAATACACGTTGTTCTTCTTTTGTTAATTTTCTCATATGTAGTATCCCTCCAGAGAAGATATTAACAGTTTACCTTGCAAAGTTAAGTGGTAAATCATGGGCTAATTATCATCAAACAAACTCAATTGCTGGCCATGATCAAACAAACGCTGAAACTCCTTTTGGGTGAACACTCGGCCACCTAATTGCAAACCGTCAACAGAAACAACCTGATCAAATACTACTTGCACATTCCTTGTCGTGATTGCGTGAATTATCGCGGTTACATTTTCATACGGTGTACCAGTTTTCCCATACCAAATATCATCTACTTGAAACGAAGACATTTCCCCACCGCCTTTCATTGGTGAATTCTCGTCTGAATAGTAGAACCCTTTTAACAGGAGGTGATCCAATGTCACAAATGGATGAAATACTCTACAACTTACGACAGATTGACGGCGAAGTGACCAGCGATATCATCAAAGATTTGATTTCTGGTCATGCAGCAGATCGTGCTCGCATGATAAAACTCTATGAGCGATACAAAGCAAGCTCTGAGGGTGTTCCGATCTTTTCAAGACCGGTACCCGACTATGAAAAGGTCAACAACAAGTTAAATAATGACTTTTTCAGTGAAATAATCGACACCAAGACTGGGTATTTCATGGGAAAACCGATTGTATACAGTGTTGATCAGGAGGCAATAGGAGCAGAACCAGCAGACAAGACCTTGCAGGATTTCTCCATCGTGAACAATATCGAAGATCTGGACAGCGAAACATCTAAGATGGCCGCTATAACTGGTCTGGGTTCTCGGCTCTTATACATAGGGAGTGATGGAGGAGAGCGTGTCATGAATGTTCCTCCTTGGGAGTGCATCTTTGTTTATGATAGGAGCATAAACGAACCCCAATATGCTCTGCGATATTACCCAATAACAGTAAAACAAGGTGACAAGTCAGAGGAACGTATCAGAGTAGAATGGTACGACTCTCAGACTGTCACCTTTTATATTGAGGATCAAGGTGTATTTGTTCTGGATGAATCAGAGCCAAGCAATCCAAAGCCGCATATGTTCGACGGTATCCCGTTGATTGGGTTTCTTAATAACGAGGAGCAGCAGGGGGATGTAGAAAAGGCTCTTTCTCTGATTGATGCCTATGACCGTAGCCTATCCGATGTAAACAGCGAGATTGAGTCATTTCGTTTGGCTTACATGCTATTTTATGGCATGGTTCCAGATGCTGAGACGTTAGAGGCTTGCAAACAAACTGGGGCATTTGGGATTGATAACCCCGAAGGTGCCAAGATCGAATTTCTCACCAAACAGATCAATGACACAGCAATAGAGAACCATCTAAACCGCCTAGAAGATAATATTCTTCGGTTCTCTAAATCGGTCAACTTTAGTGATGAGCAATTTGGGGGCAATATCAGCGGTGTTGCAATGAAGTTTAAGCTATTCGCTTTAGAATCTAAATGCATCACATCAGAGCGCAAGTTTACAGCTGCACTCAGACAACAATTCAAGTTGCTGGTTAGTGCTTGGAATAAGAAAGGATTATCAATTGATTACAAAGATATTTGGTTCCAGTTCAAACGGAATTTCCCATTGAATCTCCTAGATGAAGCACAAACATCAGCGACTTTAAAAGGTCTTGTAAGCGAAGAAACACGTTTATCATTACTCTCTTTTGTCGATGATATTGCGTTTGAAAAGGAGATGATGGAACGAGAAGCGATTGAATTAGATGCTTTAGGAGGGTTAGAAGATGAGTCTAGAGGAGGAACAGATACAAGCCGAACAAGAAGCGGAAACGAACCTGAATGAATTGATCCTGCTTCTATTGCTCGCTTATAGCCTTTCGTTGAAACGTAGTCGGTCAATATTGGCTCAATTGTATGGGCAGTATGGCGAAAAGACATCAAATGAACTGATGAAGTATAACCGGTTGAAAAACCTAACACAAACTATCGCAAAAGATATGAATGAGGCTCACAAGAAGAACCAAAAAGAATTGAAAGACGGTCTATTTGACATCTACAACCAGATATATCAAAAGACCGCGAGTAGCTTGAATATAAGCGAAATCAAGATGAGTAAAGCTGATATAAATCAAATCCTTCAAAAACAGATCGAGAATCTTACACTAGATCAACGGTTAGAGCGAATGAGGAAAAGATCTATCTCAGAGATCCAGAAGCAAATTTCCAAAGGGATTAAATCGAGGGATACCTTTGAACAAATATCGAACCGTTTAAAGAAAACAATTGACCAAGACGCTAGAAAGATACGGTCTATTGCTCGAATAGAAGCCCATCGATTACTAAATCAAGCTCGTATGGATGTAGCTATGCAAGCAAATCAGCAAGGCCTCAATCTCACAAAAATCTGGGATGGGATATTGGATAGCAGGATCAGACCAGCACATAAAAAGCTACACAAAACAGAAATTCCACTACATGCAAACTTTATTAGTGTAAATGGTGGGATTGGTCTTGCTCCTGGTATGATGAACAACCCCACTGATGACATTAATTGCAGGTGTTCTATACGTTTAGGGGTAGTCTTACCTATCTAGTCTATAGAAAATAAGGTTACAAAAACAAATTTGCACTTATAGGCGAGTACTCTAAGGGCAAAACGGAGGATGAAAAATGGATTTCGAACAAGTAAAAGCATATTTAGAATCAAATCGAGATTCAACAGAGGTGCAAAACCTACTATCCGGAATGGTGAAAATCACCTTAGATGATGTCAAACGACTGGCCGCCCAAGACGAGGCCGTTTCTAAGTGGATCCAAAGCGAGAAGGATAGTCATTTCAGCAAAGGGTTAGCTACTTGGAAAGAAAAAACCATGCCGGAATTGATTGACCAAGAAATAAAACAACGTTATCCAGAAAAAACGCCTGAACAATTGGAGTTAGATACTCTAAGACGAGAGGTCGAGCAGATGAGACGGGATAAAGAGCGTGAAAGCCTACGCCTTGTGGCAAAGGATTACGCTTTGGAGAAAAAACTTCCCGCGAACCTGGTCGATTTTTTTGTAGGAGAAAACGAAGAGGGAACCAAGTCGAATCTAGAATCATTCGAAAAAGCGTGGAGTGAAGCGGTCAAAGGCGCAGTAGGAGAAACATTCAAACAACACAGTCGAGAGCCACATAAAAGTACTTCTACTGGCACACAAACATCCAACCCTTGGAAGAAAGAAACGTTCAATTTAACCAAGCAAGCACAACTGTTAAAAGAAAACCCTGAGCTGGCAAAAACGCTACAAGCTCAAGCAAAAAACTAGAGGAGTGTTATAAATGGCAGTAACCCGTATAGCGGACGTAATCGTCCCATCAGTTTTTAATCCTTATGTAATCCAAAGAACCGCTGAACTATCCGCACTTGTTCAAAGCGGAATCATTGTTCCAGATCCTTCCCTAGACAGTTTAGCAGCATCTGGCGGTAAGCTCGTCAATATGCCTTTCTGGAATGATCTAACTGGTTCTGATGAGGTTCTTTCTGATAGTGGTGCTTTGACTCCTGAGAAAATCACTGCTGCACAAGATGTTGCTGTACTCTTAATGCGTGGTAAAGCGTGGAGCACTAATGATTTAGCAAAGGCTCTATCTGGTGATGATCCAATGGGAGCGATTGGGGATCTAGTGGCTTCCTATTGGGCTCGTATGCGCCAAAAAACTTTGCTCTCTATTCTAAAAGGAGTATTTGCTTCTGCATCTATGGCTGGAAACGTTCACGATGTATCTGCTGCAGTGGATGGCTCCGAGAAAATCAGCGGTTCTGGTTTTATTGATGCAGTAACAAAGCTAGGTGATGCCGCTGATCGTTTAACGGCTGTTGCTATGCATTCTAGTGTGTATGCTGCTCTTCAAAAACAAAACCTGATCCAGTTTATTCCTAACTCTCAAGGGGTAGTTGAATTCCCTCGTTACATGAATAAACGTGTGATTGTAGATGATGGTTGCCCTGTTGCTGCTGATGTTTATACTACTTACTTGTTTGGTCAAGGCGCTATTGGTCAAGGAAACGGTTCTGCACCTGTTCCAACCGAGACGGATCGTGACAGCCTAGCCGGCGATGATATCCTTATCAATCGTCAACACTTTCTATTACATCCACGCGGCGTAAAGTTCAACAATGCCGCTGTTGCTGGATCTTCTCCAACTAACGCAGAATTGGAGAATGCGACTAACTGGACCCGTGTCTATGAAAACAAAAACATTCGTATTGTGAAATTTGTCCATAAAATCTAATGGGAGAGCTTCGGTTCTCCTTTTCCTATAAAGGGGTGATAGTATGAGTGCAACAGCTTTCCAACGGAGACGGCGAGAATTAGCTGCACTAAAGGCGGCTGAGGAGAAAAAGTATGATGATCCAGTAGCAAAAACGGAAAACACCAAGATAGAGAATCTCACCTCATTAAAAGTAGCGGAGCTGAGAGAACTAGCCAAAGAAAAAGGCGTAACCGGTACTAGCAAGATGAACCAAGAGGATTTAATCCAAGCAATTTTGGAGGCAGAAGAGACGTGACATTAGAGGAAGTCAAAACACTTCTCCATATCCTAAATGATAAGAATGACGCGTATTTGACAGCAATTATTCCTATGGTTGAAGATTTTGTAAAAAGTTATTGCAATCAGCAATTCCAAAACGAGCTAGGCGAAACGGTTTTTCCTGGAGCAGTAAAATTAGTAATTGCTCAACTTTGTCGCTACCATATGAAAGATGGACAGATTCAGTTTGATATGACTAGAAACAATACTATTACGAATACAGAGCAGTATCCTTTGGAAATGTTGAAAACGCTAAATCTGTACCGAAAACCACGCTTTATTTAGGAGGATGAGTTGATGAGGATAGATGTCAATGTCACTCATGATCTCCCTGAACTTTCCGCCAAAGTTACCGATGCGGTAGAATACGCCGTTAAACTAACAGCAGACGATGCAAAGAAAAACCTTTGGATAAACTCCCCTATTGATACCGGAAGGTTATCTCTATCTTGGAGACAAAACCGAATATCTCAACTACGGTACATGGTTTACACGAAAGTAAAATATGCCAAGTGGGTAAATGACGGTACGGGTATATATGGGCCGACAGGAAGACCTATTACCCCTAAACGTGCTAAGTATTTACGTTTTGAAATTAATGGTCAAGTGATATATGCAAAGTCAGTCCGTGGACAAAAGGGGCAAAAATACGTTGAAAAGTCTGTAACTCAAACAGAACAACGTAAATCTAGTTTCGTATCACAAGCATTATCAAGGGCGGGGCTAATATGAGTTACCAAATTGACTCAAGAAATCTAGCAGCCATTCGCAAAGAGATCAAAGATAACATCATATCTAAATTAGAAGAGACGAAACCAGAAACTGGGGTCGTCTCTATTGTTTATGGGGATCGGACAGACATCGGAAACATTAATATGATGCCAGTCGTTTGGATTCTCCCTAGCTCTCACCAACCAGAATTACGAGGCGGTCACACAGCAACACATGATTTTCTCTTTGATTTTATTTGTATGGTTCATGATTTAGATAGCGAAATCGGCAGAGAAACAGCCGAAGACATAACAGCAAAAGTGTATGATGTGATCTCATTGGATCGTACTCTGAACGGTAAAGTTTTTGATGTTAGACCGTTGAACTTTGATCCATCTTTCGAAGCGGCGGCAAATAGCTCTGTTTATTGGGCTTCTTGTCAGTTTGCTTTCCGTATTCAAAGACGAGAATAGGAGGTTTTAACATGGCTATATCAAGATATTTTGCATTTGCAGAAGAAACCACTTTTGGTACGGCTGCCACTGCTGCAGAAACAATTGATCCAGAGAGTGTAGAAATAGATCCTAGTGGCGATCAAGCTCTCATATACGAGGGGGTTAGCCGACTAGATCGAGTGGTTGCACCAGCCCCATATATGTCTGAAGGATCTTTTACTACTCCTTTTGATATAGAGGCATTCCCTTGGTTCTTGAAGTGGGCATTAGGTGGTTATGAGGTAACAGGTACTTCGCCTAGCTTCACCCATCGATTCTTTCCAGAACAATCTGCACTCATGAAATCATTCACAGCAAGAGCCGGAAAGGATGTATTTGAGCATGTTTTCACTGGATGTGTAGTAGAAAACATTTCGCTCGAGCTAGATGATGGCTTCTTATTGGCTAGTGTTGATCTATTAGGAGGGAAAGACTCCAAATCCTCTCTTCAAGCTACCCCTACTTTTACACAAGGGGAGATTTACGCACCTCATCAAGTAAC
Organism: Risungbinella massiliensis; assembly: GCF_000942395.1. Taxonomy (GTDB): domain Bacteria; phylum Bacillota; class Bacilli; order Thermoactinomycetales; family Thermoactinomycetaceae; genus Risungbinella; species Risungbinella massiliensis. The sequence goes on along the minus strand of NZ_LN812100.1, from coordinate 34,382 downwards.
GGCCACCATTAACGGTGTGGATGAATCAGCTAATATCGAGAGTTTTTCTATTACGATTGAAACGGGCGCAGATAATGAGGCAGGTCTAACAATAGGCAATCGCTTTCCTCGTCGTGCCTATCGTGGGGCATTCATGGTAGAGATCGAACTAGGGCTTTCTTTTTTCTCAACCACCCAATTAGAGAAGTTTTGGGGAACTGCAACAGGCCCTACAACCACCACACTCCAAGAATTTGAAATGACCATCCATGTAGGGGATAACATCGACATCCTGATCCCAAGGGCAGTCTATACCTCGATGGAACAACCACTTGGAGGAAGGGATCGCATCGAACAAACTGCAACATTACGTGGTTTAGTCAAAGCAGATGGAACGGGACCAATTGAGTTTTCTATCACGAATGATAAGGCAAGCTATAACGTAGCGTAGGAGGTAAACACATGGCAAAACTATCAGCCGCTCTACTCGCTGGGAAACAGCATCGAGAAATAGTAGAGCTAGTACTAGATGGAGAAACATTCGAGGTAGAGATCCGCCCACTTACTCACATAGAAAAAGCGGAGATTCAAGCCTTGGAGTCATCTTCTATTAAGGTAAACACGAAGAATATAGGAACATCTGGAAAGATGTCCTCCCAAGCTCTAGAAATGAACACGGGGGAAGTATTAAAAGACCAAGCGCGTGCACTTTTGCGAACAGTGGCACTTGGCACAATCGATGAGGAATGGACAGAGGAAAACATCGATCAATTATGGAGATCTGAATGGATTCAACAAGTAGGAAACCGAATTAGTGCAATTTCTGGAATTGAGAGGGCAGATCTAGACTCCTTTCGCCAAGAGTAACGAGGCACAAGAGTTTTATTTCTTTGTTCGATTTCTTCGAATGGATCCAAGCGAGTATTTTCAGCTAACAGAGCTACAAAAACAAGTTTTGATCTATCACTGGAACGAAGAACAAAAACGTCAAGAGAAGGAAATGAAGAAAGCAAATAAGAGGAGGTGAACTGTTGGCTAATACCGTTGAATTGATTATTAATGGTATTGATCGTGCCAGTTCGGTATTCAAAAAAGTGGCGGCATCAGCTGAAAAAGCCATGAATGAAGTAAAAGGTACGATTCAGAATGTAAATAAACAACTCGATAAACTAAACAATTCCAAAGTTATTGTTACAGTAAAAGCAAATACTGGCAAAGCCATTACTCAATTACGCGCTGTCCGAGAACAAATGGATGATTTAGCTAGACGTGGACGGGAAGTAGGCGAAGGGATGGTAGATTTCGCCGAGAATGTCACCCAAGGGCTAACGGTTCCCCTTGCTCTGGTTGGTGGTTTGGCGTTTAAAGCGGCAGCTGATAGTGGTCATATGATGGCGATTTTATCTGCTCGATTAGGTGGGGTTAGATCCGAAATTGAAAAGGTAGCTCCTATTGCGCAGCGTGTATTTCGTGATGGATTAGGTAAAGACGTGGAAGAGGTCGCCAGTGTAGTAGGAGTAGCACGACAGAAATTCAAACAACTAAGTGATATACAACTTGACTCACTAGTTACAAATGTTCTTGCCATATCCAAGGCTCTTGGTGTAGATGCTATGGATTCTTTAGAGCAAGTAATCGAGATCATGAACAAATATAAACTGTCTTCTACCCAAGCATTGGATTTAGTGGCAGCTGGATATAAAGCCACTGATCTTGAAGGAAAGAAGTTATCTAAGACCTTAACGGAAGTAAAAGGGCGGGCTGATGCTGTCCGAAATGCAATTATGAGTTCCCCCTACACACAATTAATATCTCAATGGCGGCAGTTACAAGAAGCGTTGGTGCCCATTGGATCCAAACTGTTGGAATTAGCTAATCAATACCTTCCTATGGTAATTGAGAAAGTACAACAGTTTGGGCAATGGTTCGCTAGTCTCAGTGGTTCTACCCAAACACTACTGATCGCCCTAACTGCTCTAGTTGCTATCTTGCCATTGGTAGCCATGTTTATAGGATCAATAATGCTGGTAGTGAATGGGCTTATTCCTGTTTTTACTTTTCTAGGAACTACAGCAGGACTAATCACATTAGGGATCTTGGCATTAGTAGCAGCATGTCTTTATTTTTGGGAAACATCCACAGCATTCCGTGAAGCGATTACCAGTGTAGCACTCGCATTTTGGGATCTACTTGTGGCTATTGGACAATTCTTGGTGAAGGTCTATGAAGTGGTAACCAACGGTTTCACTATCCTAAAAAATAACACCATTGCCATTTGGGACAACATTAAAGTTGCTATCTCTGGGGTACTTAATATCCTGTTAGGTTTGTTTAGAACCTTTTCCTCTTTATTGCGTGGTGACTGGCAAGGGGTTTGGAATGGCATTAAAACCATAACAAAAGGTGCTATTCAACTAGTTAAAGGGGTTATTATGGCCGGTCTAAACGCTGCATTAGTTATTGTAGTTGGGATTCTGATGGCAATGGATAACGTGATCAAATCGGTTTGGAATGGGATAAAATCAGCTACGTTGAGTGCCTGGAACGCTATTAAATCTCTAATTTCCAATGCTATATCTAGTGCATTAAGTGCAGTCAAAGGATATGCTAGTAGCTTTTTATCTGCTGGGAAAGGATTATTAAATGCGCTTGTTTCTGGTATCAAGTCGGGGATTTCCAACGCGATAGCTGCTGTAAAAAATGGGATGGCACAGATCAGATCCTATTTGCCATTCTCACCGGCTAAGGAAGGACCTTTATCTGATCTAGACAAATCTGGTGAATCATTCTTCCCAACGTTTGCCTCTCGTATGGATAAAGGACTACGGCCAGCATTACGAACCGTCAGTTCTGGAATGGGAGAAACGAGAGAATTACTAAATACGCCAAAGATCCCAACGACAATGGGAAGTGGTTCCGTCGTCCAAAATTTCTATATTCAAGCTACTATCCGAGAAGAGGCAGACATTGTCAAGCTAGCAGAAAACCTAAAACGACTACAGAATATCGAACAAAGGGCAGGAGGGATGCAATTTGGCTATTAAATTCAACGAAATTGATGTACCTGCTTTTGTTCTGGTCAATGATTTGAAAGTATCCATCTTGCCCACGATCAGACCAGATTTACTCAAAATTAAAGGGCGTTCTGGATCATACGATTTTGGCTTTAACATTGAGGAACGCATGATTGAAATAGATGTCACTATAGAGGCGGCTACTCGCTTAGAGCTACGCCAACATATCCGAGAACTAGCCCAATGGCTCTACTACGATGATGCGAAACCACTAGTAATCTTAGACGAACCTGATAAATACTATCTAGCCAAAGTAAGTGGAGATACTGATCTATCCGAGATGATCACAATCGGACAGGGAAGTATCTCTTTTGTATGTTCGGATCCTTTTTTGTATGGCGAAGAAAAGGTGGTTCCATTCTCTCCAGTTGATACAGAACCCGTAACAGTATCCAATACAGGAGGGATGGAGGCATTTCCTAAGTTCGAATTCACTTTCGATGCTGCCGTACCTAACTTTTCTATAATCGCAGATGATCAGCGAATGGATTTTGGTACACCTGCAAAGGTAGGAGAAACCGATCCAGTACCCGCTCGAAATCTTCTCTTTCGGGAAGATGGATCTAGCACCGCAAACTTTACAAGCGGTCTTGGGGTAGATAATGGGACGATCGCTGGACAACTGGTTTCAAATGGATCCGTTATCTACCAAGAAAATCATGACTTTGGCGATCCAGTTGCAAATCCTGGTTGGCACGGTGGGGCGCTTGTTCGTTCCTTTGGAAAACTCGTCAGTGATTTTACGATTGAGTCTCAATTAACATTGAACTCATTCAATCCTGATCAAGTGGGCAGGATTGAAATCTATCTCTTAGATGCAAATAACACCCGTGTAGGCTGTGTAGCTTTATGCGATTTCAATTTGGGTCTAGAGTCTCCCCATATCCAAGTACGAGCTGGAGAATATTTTTCTGGAACATACTTTGTAAATACTGACTTTGCACCTGGTCGTTGGCGTGATTTCGATGGAAAGATTACCTTTCAACGTAAAGATCAGTGGTGGTATTTTAGCATTGTACGCGGGACAAATGGTGTCTATTATGATCGCTGGTCCACCCAGTGGTATGACAAAGACTATTTATATATGGATGATATAGCAGCCATCCAAATCCATGTGGGAACGTTTGGAGCCTTAAATCCTCCTAGTTACTTGCATTTTGATTGGATTGAAGCCTGGGAAGAAAATTACGTAGATCCTAGTTCAGAAGTTCCCGAGATCTTCATTCCTGGAGACACCCTAACAATCGATTCAGCCACAGGCACCATCGAGAAGAACGGGGAGCCTTTCTTTTCGGAATTGGCACTTTCTAGTTCCTTCATTCGATTGAAAAAAGGAGTAAACAATATACAAATAACACCCGCTGCCATAAGTAACGGCTCCATTACTTACAGAGAAAGGTGGTTGTGATGGTAGATCAAAGGCTCTTTATCTTAGACGAAGGAATGAATTGTGTTGGTCTATTAGATAACAGCCTTCCAAATGTTTGCCCCTTTTGGGACGACATCCACACGGAACAACTAGAAAAAGGCGTTCTGACATTCGAATTTACTATACCAGCCGGACATCCAACAGCCTCCTATATTGTGTCGGAGGCTTTTATTGTGTATCCAAACATGGACTACCGCTTTCAACTTTTTCGAATCAAAGAAGTTGTAGAAACCAACCGTGGTGGAGAGTATGTAAAAAATGTTTTCTGTGAAAATGCAGCCGTTTCCGAGTTACTCGGTTCAATCGTACGTCCTAGGACATTACCTAGTTCTACCATTGAGCAAGCGATGTCAGAAGTATTACAAGGAACTGATTGGTCCTTGGGAATCGTGGAATACGCTGGAACACGAGATTTCGAATTTAAGGATTATATGACAGCTTTGGCAGCCGTTCATGAGATCCTCGCAGCATATGGAGCAGAGATTGAGTTTGAAGTAGAGTTTATTGATTCTCGTATTATCCGAAAGACGATCAACGTGTTACAACAGCGAGGAGAAGAGACGGAGAAAATATTTTCTTACGGGTTGGATCTCATTGGAGTAGAACGGACAGAGGACAGTAGTGAATTAGTAACGGCACTCATCGGAGTTGGGAAAACCGATCCAAACGGTTTTTCTCTTACATTTGAAGACTATTTTCCAAACATTGATGAAGAGACATACGAAAAAACAGATGATTGGGTTGGATCAATAGAAGCTCTTCAACGCTGGAGTCGTACGGGACGGCATATATTTGGAGTGTATAAAGATGATACATCCACAAACGAAGCAGAACTATTTAACAACACACTAGAGCAGCTAAAGAAACAGAGTAAACCAAAACTAACATATAAAGTAGATGTGTTGTTACTAGAAAAACTTACTGGCTATTCTGCTCATCGTGTCCGCTTGGGAGATACAATTGTCGTACGTGATGATACGTTCAAACCATCTCTTGTACTATCTGCTAGGATCATGGAAGTAAAGCGCAGCAAAACAGATCCAACATCAGACAGCGTTGTTTTGGGCGATTTCAATCCCATTAGCATTGTTCCAATCCAGACAATCCAACGATTCCAAAACACGCTACATCAAAGCGAAAATCGTTGGAACATCATTAAGGATTGGGCTGGTGTTGACTATTCTAGTAGTTCTGTTGTGATGAAACAAAAAACGTTTCTCGTGGATGAGAATCAAGAAACTATTGGAGAAATGAATGGGGAAAACAAGCAGATCAGCTTCGATGTTATCCGAGCAGGAACAATCATTTCTCCATCAATTATTGGATACAACGGAACTGACAAAGATCTCTATGTAGACTTTGTTAATGGTAATGATGAAGCACCTGTAAATGACTCGACAACTCCGTGGAGATCTATTTATAAATGTCTTCAAGATATCCAATACAACAATGGAACCATTCGTATCCACTTTTTAAGTGATGGTACTGAAATAGTAAATTTAACAGGAATCGATGGATCTGGATCTGTTGAATTTCTGTTTCAAGGTTATACACTTAACGGTCAATTCAATATAGAAGCCTGTTCTAACACTATAAAGATTTTCGGTGGAGTACTAAACTTTGCTAGTAGTGACAATTTTGCAGTGATCAAAGGGAGTCGCTGTCCTTCTATTACGGTTGAACAGATGAAGATTTTCGGGAGAAATCAAGCAGATGCAGCAATTTCATTTAGTGACTTTACTTATGGTTTAGTGAAGAATACTCACATGCAGGAATGTATAACACACTTGCTAATCGCTCAATATGGAGGCACTGGAGTAGTAGAAAATAACACCGGTCATAGTGCTCCTTTTAGTTATTTTGCGTGGATGGGTGGAACAATTGCAGGTCATGGAACACATCCCAACACCATTATTAAAGGGGACACTGGTGGAGAGATTCGGGGGACCTTTAACCAACCAACTGCTGGAACTGGTGGAACTGCACCACCTGCACCAGATACAATTGCCACCTTTCCAGTATTGCAAGGTCGGAGTTATCGATCTGGCGGTGTAACTGGTTGGCGATCAGAAAAAATGGTGTATCAAGGGCAATGGGGTGATTTTGGATTACATCGGGGATTGTGGCTCTTTGGAAATAATCCAAGTTCAACTGTAACAAACAAGAATATCAAGCGTATCCGGTTTTATTGTACTCGTATGAGCCAAGGCGGAAATAGCGGAGCAGTAACTTTTTACTTCCGATGGCACAGTTATTTAGATTCAAATGGGTTACCTAGTGGAGCACCTACATTGTCCAACGATGTGGTAACATCACCATTCTCATGGGGACAAGGAAAATGGATCGATTTATCCACTCCAGAATTCATAGCAGCTTTTAAAAACGGCACTGCAAAAGGACTTGGACTCTATATAAACAGTTCCTCTAGTGGATATTATGGCTATTTTGATTCACCTGGCACCTTAGAAATAACGTATAACTAAGGAGGGAACGCGTTGAAGATCCTTATCACAGACGATCAACAAGTAGTGGTTGATATAACAGAAAATGTATTAAAACCTGAGCTAGATGGTAATCAAATCACATGGGAAAAAGGAACTATATTTTATCCAGTTGAGAAAGTAGCTATTGTAGATGACACTCTTACTGTTACGTTAGGAGATTTATTCGATCCGACAAACGATAAAAAAGAAGAGTTTCGCAAGATTAACACCAAAGCCGAAATCGAAAGACTCAAAGAAGAAAACCGACAAATGCAAGATACCATTAACTTTTTGTTAGGCATCTAAGGAGGTGAACAAAGCGCAATGGCATCTAGATTATACGGATACTTCCTAATGTGTTGGAAAAATGGCACTGTGACAGAATCTCAGCTACAAACAGCTGTAAGCAAGGGATATATCACTCAATCAGAATATGAAGAGATTACATCTACTCCACAAGAAACAGCCACTGTATAGGGGCTTTTTTTATTGCCTCTAAAGGGGGTGAGAGAGGGGACTAGACGATGAGCGAAGATATACTGCAAAAGTTATTTGATCGCTTAGACAAATTTGATGAGCGCCTTGACTCGATGCAAACAAATCTGGCCCTTATCAAGTCGGAGCTAGACCGAAACAAGGAAGATATGAAAAAAAAAGACTCCGAGATCCAAGATGTGAGAGCAGAAGTAAAGACCTTAGACACTAAAGTATCCAACCGTGTGATGGCTCTTGTTGGATGGTCATTTACATCGATCGTGGCTCTCACGGTTTGGCTGCTACAAGAGTTACTGAAAAAGTAGGAGGGGTATTTAATGAATAGATGGAAGAACGCTGGAATGTGGGTCAGCTTGGTGGCTCTTGTACCATTGGTATTGGAGTTTTTTGGTGTAAAGGTATTGCCTGAACAACTCGAAGCTGGCGAAGAAGCAGTAAAAGCAGTCATTGCTTTACTGGTGGCGTTAGGTATTTTGAGCAATCCAACCACTGAATCTAAAGGATTTATGGACGATAAAGCCAAAGAGGAGGATGTGTGATGGCGATTTTAATTGCGATTGATGATGGGCATGGGCAAGAAACTTCCGGAAAGAGGACTCCTGCAATCTCTGCACTTGGCGGCCGTGTAATCCGTGAGAACGAATTCAACCGCAAAGTGGCAGATCTCCTAGCGATAGCTCTCCAACGTTGTGGATTCCGTACCCTATTTGTCGCTCCTGGTAATGCAGATACACCACTTTCTACAAGGACAGCAACAGCCAACCGTGCAAATGCTGCCGCCTATATCTCTATTCATTACAATGCTGGTGGAGGAGAGGGTGTGGAGACATACCACTATCCTGGTAGCTCCTCTGGTAAAAGGCTGGCGGAGGCGATCCACTGGCACGTTAAGCAAGGGACACCTCAAAAAGACCGTGGCGTAAAATCCGCCAACTTCCAAGTGCTGCGTGAGACTAAAATGCCTGCCGCTTTGGTCGAGTATGGGTTTATGGATGATCCTGGTTTGGACGAAGCTCGCCTGATGATAGATCCAAAGTTCATCTTTGAATCTGCTGAGGAAACAGCGAAAGGTATCTGTGATTACTTCAAGGTGAAATATGTAGAGCCTAAATCTGTAACCCCTCCGCCTCCAGTCACTCCACCAGTAGAAGGGGAATTGTTTGTAGTTCAAGCTGGGGCTTTTAAGGATAAGAAGAACGCCGAGGAGTTAGCGGAGAGACTAAAACAAGCTGGATTTGATGCGATCATCACAACAAAAAAAGCCTAAGCGCTTAAATCGCTTGGCTCCATATAGATCTAGATTGCTCTTTACCTGCTAAAAACTCTGTTTCTTCCCCTTCCACAAAGAAGAACATCTCTGGGAGCTTAGCAGGTAAAGGCTTTTTCTTCTTTCTCTCATAAGACAAAATTGCATCTTGTGCCTTTTTCATCAGTAATTGTTTTCTTGATTCCTTCACTGTTACCCATACAACTGGGAAATACTCACCGATTATGTTAGATAGATTCAAATATTTGTGAAATTTATCCTCTAATTTCCCTCCAGATGTCTTTCCGGTATCAAATTCCCCAAAGTAATGCTGTGAACCCTCAATACATATCGTACAGTCTGGCATCACTGGTGACTTCTCAGGCAACAATTGATAGTACAAATAAGAAAGGGTTTCGCCTGCTGACATCCAATCTTTTACATCATAACCTTTTTCTATCGCACGACAGAGGATGTGATTGGTCCCCATAAAGTGTGACACTTGACCACGTCTAGGCTGTTGACCATCGAATTTTACTGCCGCTTCCTTCAATGCTCTGACATGTTGGATTCCTTTTTCGCCCAAACTATATACATAGGGGCTGTGATACGTTGGCTGCCATGTTAGCAACCATTCATCTTTAGTTTCATTTCCTCTTGCTAGATTACGGATTCGTTGCAAGCCTCCATGGATCTGCATCTCAGTCCATCCAGTCACGGTTTGTAGCTGCCGCCGATCTGTGATCCCAAGCGAGTAAATGACACACATAAGCTGGTCTGTTTTACTCGTATATTGGTCTTCTTCGAGCCATTTTTTGATCATAAAAGACACCCTTTCACCACATTATAAATACATTCTAATTTCGTTATATTTCGATTACTTTTAGATTAATCGTATTTTTCCTAAAAAACTAGCTGGCATATTATATGCCAACATCTCATTAACTACTCAATTCTTCGAACCACCTAGTAATTCTATATTACTTACTTGTCATCTCTCCTCTTCTCTCTTCCTTCTATCTACTCCTTACTACCCAAAAGCGCCCCTTCCCCTCCTTAAAGGTTCCCCTTCCCCAAATCGCCGATTTTTTGCCCTTGTCCAACTTTTTAATTCATCGCTTTACCGTGTTAAAACATCAATCATAATCCTCTAATTCATCCATCCAACCAACAGATTCTGCACAGCTTTCACAAAGGTTACTACCCATTGAGTTATATTCCGCTTCTGAATTACAAAGATCACATGCTTTCATGCTATGTCTCCTCTCATAGGATAGGGGCAGTTTTCCAACCACCCCTCTGTTGTTAATCTGGTAGAGCCAATCCGCCACCACGAACTACTTGTAGCTTGCGTTGCTGTTCGTTCATCATTCTTGCAATGTCTTGATCGACTTCTGAATAGTGACGGCAATCACGTTTTACCAACTCGAAAAATTTCTGTTCTGCTGCATCATAGGCTTTATCTGCTTCTTTGCTTCCTTGCTTGGTGCGTTCTCCTTGCCAAATGAACGCTGGTGGAGGGTAAGCGATATTAGCAGATCCTTCTACAGTTCGTAAAACTCCATGATTATCTGGTAACATCTTGATCTCTTCTGGTTTAAACTCGTTGTTCATTAACTTGATCGATTGCTCCACGCCTTGGTTTTGGCGAAGACTTAGGAAAAATCCATAGTTGGTTTCTAGCGCTTTCTTCACTCGTGGATCTAGCTCGTTGGTGTCTTGCGTGAGTAGCCACAATCCAAGATGGAATTTTCTTGTCTGCTGGACGATCTTAGCCATTGTCTCTATCCGGAATTCCTGTGCCTCATCCAAGATCAAATAATGGTGTTTGCCGTTGTATGGCTTACGTCGAATTGCTGTTTTGAGGTAGTGATTGACGAGCCATCCAGCAGTCAATTTGTACATTTCCGGTGGTGCATCGTTGAAATCTAATAAGACTATTTCGCCTTTTTCAATGATTCGCTCTCCATCAATCACATTGTCATACTGGCAAAAGCTACGTTGCATGATCTGTTGACTGATAAAAGGAAAGATACGAGTGATTAACGCTGATAGGTTCTGATTTTTCCCTTGTTCTTTCGCTTCTTGTACTTCTTGTACAAAATACTCTTTCATTACTGGATTCTGGATATTAGCAATGGCTTTCTCGATATAAACATCATCCCGAAACAATCGTGGAATCTCTGCAATGGTTCGCTTTTCTGAATCCCAGAGAAGTGCGTGAAGTGCTGCTTCTAATAGTTCGCGGCTCTTTGTTAACTCACCAGGGAATGCCTCCGTAATGATTTGAGAGGATTCTTTCACTAACGCATCGATCGTGTCACTTTCGGTTCCTGCTAAGATATTTAGTGGTGTTGGGTGCTCGTTCTTCGGGTTGAAGCTGTAACAACGAACTCGATCCCAGTCTACCTTGATTCCTTTTTCTTCTAAGGCTAAGAGCTTGTTGATGATCAATAAGTTGCTAGACATATGAGGATCACACAAGGTAAATCCTGTTGGCATCGTATCTTTTGCCCATCCCTCCAGCATTCCATCACCAATTGCCCCAATGAAACCACCTTTACCAGCTCCAGTCGCTCCAGGAATCACCCCATGACGGTCTAATGTTGTAAGGTCTAAACGCAGAGGTCGAGATTTATCCCAATCCACTTGCTCATCAGTAGTTTTCAGAAACTCAGGATGATCTACATAGCCGATTTGTAAGCCTTCTTGGAACAGGTGCGCTGCAGGCTTGAGTTTGGGAAGGATCAACTCTATGTGCTCTCTTGCTGGATGCCCAACTGGTGGAACTAGCGTAAATTGTGCAAGCTCTTTATCTGTTAGTTGGAATCTTCTCCAAGGCAATGGACCAACAAAGGTAGGTAGAAATTTGCCCATGTTGCTCTCATGAGTGAAAAGGCTGCGTAGTTCTGGGAACCAACTATACTCATGAAGTTCTAGATAATTCATCCCTTTGGTACGTTGACTAAGCTTGGTTGCAATTCCGCTGATATTTCGTCGAGACCATAAAGAAATCGATACATCAAACGCGCTTCTTCCACGATATCTTTCTGTGATCAGCGCCTCATCCTTGCGATCCTCAGACAATTTGTCTTTCTTCGATCTGATACGTAGGATCATGCTGCGTCCTTCTTCTCTGATCTCTTCTGATGAGCTGGCAGAAAATCGAATATCTAGAATCGTCTCTGGCTCCATTAGGTGGACAATATTTGCAATTTCGTTATTAAACTCAGTGTTTAATCCAAAAGCTGGGTTTTTATTGCCCAACATCATATGTCCAACCTTCCCAACACCTTGTTGATAAAAGGGAATCTCTAGATTTTCAATATGCTGGAGCACTGCACCAGGATAGGCCAACTTCATCTCCTCTTGAATGCTAGATACTAATTTCCTTGGAACTATCAGATAAAAGCTGATCTTTCCGTCTTTATCTTTCACAATTCGCCAAGAAAACCAACGGCGAAGGGTAAACATGTTGTTTTTATACATTCCTAGGCTTTCGATAAACCGCCAGACCTTACTAGGGTCAATTTCCTCTGACAGCGAAGGAGACACTTGGATCGCCTCTAGTTCCGGCTCTAGAATGAATTTCACCAATCGGGTGGTACCATATCCAACAGCAGCGCAAGCACCAAGTGCAATCCCTGCTTGGGTAAAATCAATGACCGCATTCCCAACATTAACGGTGGCTGTCTCTACTTCCTTTTGGAAAATAGACCACTTATCCAGCCACTGCCAACCACCTTTTGCAAGCCCATAAGCTCCACCAATCAAAACGATAGGACCAGCGATTTTTCCAATTGTTTCGAAACTCTCGCCGCCTTTTTCGTTATCCCATCCAGATCCAAACATGTGATTACCTCCTTTTTATTTAAAAAAGGAAAGGGACTCTCACCCTTTCCCTTTAATTTATAAGTATCTCAATTCTGATTTCTTTTTTTCCAGCTCACGTTCTTCGTCTCTAAGATCCCGTTTGATACTATCGATCAAATTCTTTTGTTTCCTAATAACCTTTTCTAACCGCTCGATCTCCGATTCACAAACATTCTTGAGTGTACGATCCGCTGTTATCGAAATCCTACCCCACTTTGTATTTTTGCGCTTCCAATCCGCCAAGTCATCTTCATTACTTTTTAAATCATCTTCGTAAGTCTCCAGGTGCATTTCTTCTTTTCTAATACGATCTTTAGAATGTTCAATATCATTTTTCAGATCACGAATCTCATCTTTTAATTTATCCCGCTTTCTTTCTCGCTCTCGTTGTTCCCTATCATTACTAGTATCGGTGTTGGAACTACTACCAAAGAAATCAAAAAACATATTATTTTCCTCCTATATCAGCTAGCTCATCAGTGGATGGAGCTGATCCCATCCAGATGCCCGACGAATCGGGCGTTTCGCATTTATAGATAACTATTGATTTTAGAGATCTCTGAGGTTATTTCTGCTAACTCTTTCTGATATTCGCGAACATCTTCTGGGGCATTTTGTTCTAACCATGAAATATATCTTTCGGTTGATTTCAGATCCTGATTCCATGCGTTCAACTCGTTTTGCAATTCCTCTTTTGTCATGGAGCTATATCCCATTACAATCAACTCCTTTAAACTCGTCTTATGATTTTTCCAAACACCCATACAAGACCCAGAATCAAAAGGGCAGGGTGGATATTGTCTAAGAAATACATAACGTTGCTTAATCCGTTCTCTCCGAAGAAAACGTTTTTTGTGGCTAATAACATTGGTGTCGCTCCTTTTTAATGGTAAAATGCTTGTGTATACCTGCTTTATCTGTTGCACCTTTCTGGTTGGTCAGAACCGGAAGGTGCTTTTATCATTGTCGCTGTTATCTTCATCTTTGTTGTCTCGATATTTGTCTTTCCAATCGTCTGGCTCCATCTCGATCAAATCTTTGATTGCTTTGTGTTCCCCAAAATCAAACAGACTCATCTATTTCACCTCCTACTAGGAAGACCTCATCTGTAACTTCCCAAGATTCAGTCATTTCCTCGCATAGATCAACCAACTCCGGCCATTCTTCCAAGTACATCAATCCCACCAACCTTCTTGCTCGGCTTTCTTCTTGCGAAGTCTGCGCCATTCGTAGTCCCACAAGCCAGCTGATTCTAGATCATCTTTCTCGTAGGCTTCATCTAGCTTTTTGCCAGCCTCTTCGATACGCTCATCCAAAGACTTTTTCTTGAGGAATTCGAACAATTTTGTTCACCTCCAACCAAATCCACTCACCAACTGGCTCAATCTCAAACATGGACCAGAAGTCGCTAGAGAAAGATGGTTTCTCATTTTGAAATTTTGGTACAACAGTGAAAGCGCAATCCGTAGCTTCAAAACGAGCTTCAACTTCAACCGCTGTGCCTTCAAAAACCAGCTCCAAACCTTCATGTCTAAAACGATTCATAAACCGTGGTGGTACGCGGTAGTACTCACCCGCTTCAGCATCGAAGAAAACTTTGATCATGCTGTATCCCCTTTCCTGGCATTTCAGTTATATTAGAAGAGAGTGTGTTAACCTCTTCTTGCATTCATTATATACGAAAGGTGATACAATATACAATGGTTTTAGATATAATTTTTTCTGAAAAATGTTATAATAGAAAGGAGGAGGCGAAATGAGGGTGAAGATTAACTTATCAGAAGCGCTTGGTAGAAAGAAAATGAGTCAAAGGCAATTATCTATACAAAGTGGAATTAGATACCCAACTATTCAGGCTCTGTATCATGAAACAGCTAAACGTATTGAATTTAGCCATCTAATCAAGATCTGCGAAATATTGGAATGTACTCCTGGAGAATTGTTTGAGATAATACCAGATACTGGAGGCGGAAACGAAGATGGAAAATAAGGAATTCCAAGCGTTACTAGCTGCTATTACTGATTTAAAATCTGATATGAATGATCAATTTAATCAAATGAACCAGAGATTTAATCAATTAGAAAATAAAGTAGATAAACATTACGCCAACACAGCTGCTATGTTTGAAACAGTCACTGAAAGACTTTCCAATATAGAACAACATGTAGCTCATTTAACCGAAAACAAAGCCAATAAAAGCGAAATATATCAAATGCGTGATGAAATATTGATCATCAAAGAATAAACCTCCTAGTTATTAGGAGGTTTATTTTATGGGGAAATATTCAGTTTGATTCAAATAGTCTCTCTACGGGCTTCCTAGCCGCCTTGTAGGACATTCTGAGAGGTGCTATCCCCGATGAGCTTCTGCTATCCTTTCTTCATCTCCCTCCTCATATATTTTTAGATCCTCAAAATCACCATTACAATAATCGCTTTGACACCCTGTTTCTTTAGCCTTATTATCGAAATCCCAAAAAACATCTCCACAAAGGGTACAAATATAAGTGTCGTTTTTGTTTTCTAGTTTCATTAAAACCATCTCCTCCTAACCAAATTGATACTCTAAAAAGTGATTAAAATCCTCCGATTCAATAATCACTATTTCTGAATAAAGGGATTTGGCAGTTATTTAGCAGCTTTTCTTCGCTCGAAATTCTCGTCCATTTTCTTCATCTTGGCATGGAGTTGCGCTTTCATCTTCTCAAACTCTTCATCTGTTAGATCGTCGTTTGAGGTTTTCCC
The DNA here is from genome assembly GCF_000942395.1 of Risungbinella massiliensis. GTDB lineage: Bacteria > Bacillota > Bacilli > Thermoactinomycetales > Thermoactinomycetaceae > Risungbinella > Risungbinella massiliensis. Next base: position 19,057 of record NZ_LN812100.1, on the reverse strand, counting down.
TTCTTCCTGATTACGAACAGATTCTGGTAAATCAGAGTTATCTTTGTTTTTAGTTGGTAAATGGGTAACTTTTTGCTTTTTTGGTTTGTCTAGATACTCATTAAAGAGTCCAGACAAGAAAAGAACAATTTGAGCATTTTTCCCAGTAGCTTTTATGTATTTACTAGCTGCACCAATTAAGTCTGGGAAACCTACTTTTTGAATAGCTTCTAAAAACTTGTTGTGGTGCTCTTCATGTTTTTTTATGTCATCTGCTCCTACAGATGTAAATGTGCTTCTTAATGCCAAATATTGATTATCTGTTTCCCAGATCGGCGAAGCCTCCTCATCATCAAAATCTTTCTTAAAAGATGGATCTTTCTTAAAAGATATATCTTCCTTAGTGTCGGATTTTCCGTGACGGTTTTTCCGTGACGGTTTTTCCGTGACGGTTTTTCCCGCATGGTGGGAATGTTTATTTTCCTCGGTTTTTACCATGTCGGGTTTTTCCGCATGGTTATTTTCCGATACTTTTGGTGCAAACTTGATCTTATAGACAGTGTTATCGAATTTTCCTTTTGAACGCACTTTTTCAGCTTCGATAAATCCTTCTTTAACCAGTTTTTTGATGGCAGTTCCAACAGTGTCACGATTGATTTCACACATTTCGGCAATGCGTTGTTGAGTTGGCCAGCCTTCACCAGATTTATCTAGATGCATAGCAATGGTGAGATAAACATGGAGCATGTTACCTTTCAACTTTGCGATGGCTCCTTCTCTCCATAGATCCCAGTAGATACGTAGATGGAAATCATCTTGCTGCACCATGTTCCCTTCTGCATCCCAAGTTGTACGAGTTCCAAAGATACCACCAATGATTGGTTTATGATTTTCCATAATAAAAACCTCTCCCTTTTGTCTATTAACGACATGTTTGGAAGAGGATCGCTCGCTTACCGGTTATTTACTTCACTCATCTGAAAAATTTGGTCTTTTTGTATATGTTGACCAATATAATCAAACTGGTTAAAATAATGAGTGACTTGAAAATAAAATAACTTGGTTTGAGAGTTGTTTGCCGCAACTCCCTAACCGGTAAGGGCGATCCTGTTCGCAGCAGGTCGCTCTTTTTCTTTGATATGATTCTACCTTGTTTTACAGATTCCGACAATAGATTGATAGAGAAGCGGAGCTACTGACTAGCTGCCGCTTCTTTTTTTCATTTAGCTAATTTTGCTTTTTAACTCGCTTAATGTTTTTCGTGCGATCCAGTCGCTGCATCCAGATTTTTTCATGAGGGTTGGTCGTCCTGGTAATTCTCCATCTCGCTGGTGGAGGTAAATTGCCCACTCAACTGGAGAGGTCGGATTCTCCACCTTCATCTCCAGAATGGAGTTCTCCATCTTGTTGGAGGATTTCGCCTCCATCTTTGTTTTCTTGGAGGATTTTTTTGCTTTGCTGGAGGTCTCCAGTTTGGAGGTTTTCGCTTCTACATTGGAGGTCATATCTTCTTTGCTGGAGTTTTCCTCCTCCACCACTTCAGGTTGTTCCTCCACCTTATTGGAGGTGGTGGTGTCCACTTGGTTAGAGTTTTCCTCCTCCACCTTCTCCTCCATATTAGAGCTATTCTCTACCTTGTTGGAGGTGGTCTCCATGTCAGGAGAATCTTTTGATTCTAAGGTGTTTTCTGAATTGGAGGGGCTCTCCATATCTTGTTTATTGGAGGTCTCCAGTTCTGTTTTGGAGTCACTCTCCACTGTGGTGGAGTTCTCCAGTTTGGATGCATTTTCTACCTCCAATTGGTTGGAGGCTTCGATCTGGCTGGAGGTGTTCTCCACGTCGTTGGAGGTCTCCAGTTTGGAGGAATTCTCCACCTCCACCTTGGAGTTACTCTCCACCTTGTTGGAGGTCTCCATCTCCATATTGGAGGTGTTAGATTTTTTCTCTTCCTCTTCTTCGAACTCTGATTTATATCGAAAGGCCAATACACCTTCAGCAACGATCAAAAGAACTGGAGTAAAAATACCTATAATTAATCCACCCGTGGTGTCGCTCATTCCGGTGATATTAGACCATAGAACGAAGGCGATCCCAAGAGCAAAACCAGCAAGAGAAAATCCGAGATACCACCAATTCACCTTCCAGGTTTTTTGCATTGCAATTTTGGTTAATGAAGCCGTTGATGAAATGAATACAATCTCCCACATTAAAACACCAACGTATTCGAGTCCTCCAGTCGCCCCTGCACGACGTAGTAATTCGACAGAATGGGAGAAACTAAAATAGATAGTACTGATCAACACGAGAACCGTACCGATTTCTATCAAGAGACCGACGATAAAAGCGAATAATTTCCGCAAGTTGATATAGACAACATTGAACAGATTCACGATCATCGGACCAAAGTCTGCAATGAAAAATCCGACAGAATAGAAAGCACGGACAATTGGATTTGGTACTCGCTTATGGTTTGGGTATTCAACGTCGGCAGGTGCGAAAAATGCAATAGCTGCTACGATCAATGCGCCAGCTAGTATATAGAACAGCACCCATCCTTGAGAAAAAACACTTATTAAATCCACTTTTTATCACCTCTATTTAGTTTTCAATGGACAGTGTATAATCGGATCAAACCCTTTTCTAAGGGGCTTTTCTTGGCTTACTGGTGGCTTGCGACGCGTACCAGTAAGCCTATTATTTTTGCTTACTTTCCAAATGTTCTTTAAATAGAATTAATGATTCTTCAATAACTTGGTTACGACTTACTTTGCTCCCCCTTTCGTAGGACAATTTAATAGCTACTTGTTCGGCCCATTCTTTGAGATCTGGGGGAAGATCGATAGTAAACCGCTCTTTCTTATGCCTTTTGGCCATATGATCACCTCATAAATATTATATGCTTTCCATGACTTCCAATCAATAGTATTTTTAATAGTATTTTTACTTTTCTATATAGTGATAAAAATAAAGTTGATAATAACAATAAAGATAATGATGATCGTGTTGGTAAAGATAAAAATACTAGTATCAGTATGTATACATCAAATGATACTAGTATTTTTATTTGTATTATTTGATGTGCGATCATTTTCACCTGTACTTATAAACACAAACATACATTCCAATCTACAATTATTTATATATGTGGTACTATCTGTCTGTTGGAAACAACTAGGAGAAAGGAAAGAAGGTTTTTACACATGGCAGAGATCATTACCCTATCAATACAAAAAGGGGGCACGGGCAAGTCGACAACTACTGGAGCTCTGGCGTATTTACTATCGGAGAAGTATGGTCTAAAAACTCTTGTTGTAGACTTTGACCCCCAGGGAAACCAAACGGAGATGTTGGCAAGAACAGACACGGAAGAGTTTGAAAATCATACGATTTTAGAAGCTACCGAGCTGCTGGATCCACGCGATTATGTCGTGGAAATAACCAACAATTTGTACTTGATTCCATCGGATGACAATCTAGGAATTTTCCCAAGAAGACTCTTCCAGCGATATTTTCTAAAAGATGATCAAGGGAGAGCTCTTTTAGATAGTGATGGAGAGGTACAACTTAGTGTTGATGCTTCTTTAGTTCTAAAACGGACTCTAGAGCCAATACAGGAGTATTTTGACGTGATTCTGATCGACACGCCTCCAATGTTAAGTGACTACACAGCGAACGCTCTAATAGCTTCTACCGGCTGCGTCGTGATCTACCAGACGCATAAATTTTGTTACACGGCCGTGCGCAGGTTTTTAGAAACAGTTCGAGATTGCCAGGTACAATCCAACCCAGATCTAAAGTTGTATGGCATTCTTCCCTCCATGACTAACAAGCAACGATCTGACACAACTTTTTACCTGGAAATGATTCGAAAAAAATATGGAGACATGGTATTCAAAACCACAATCAAACACCAGGCTGCTGTTGCTAGGATTCCGATTTTTGGTTTGGATCCGGAAGAGAATGCCGAACTAAAAAAAGCCCTGGAACAATTTGATCATTTCGCAGTTGAGCTATTAGACCGCATCAAGAATAAAACAAGTTACGAAATTACAGAGGAGTTGCTAGAGCGTGGCTAATCTGATCGATCAAATCAAAAAAGCTGAAGACCAACAAAAGCAAAGCCTTGAAAAGCTAAAATCTAGAGGGAACCTCTTTCCGCCCAATAATGGAGTAGAACCGCAAAAACCAGATAATAGTGAAATTATCGATGAAAGTAATGATCCAAATAAAAATACTAGTATTCATACAAGTATTGATGAAAGTGAAGATAATGATACTAGTATTAATGCTGATGAAATTATCGATAATGGTGAAGATGTCACTATTCCTAAAGATGAAGTTAATGGCAAAGATAACGCTACATCTAAAGGTAAATCTAAAGCTAAGGGTAAAAAGTTACCTAGCCCTCCAAAGGAGCTTGCCAGAGACAGGAAGACATATGCTAACTGGTATTTAGAAAAAGATCTTCTGGATCGCTTCGAATCATTTTTAGACTATGTTGTGGAGAATGATCCTGCGGTGCAGCGAAAAGACAAAATCAAAAGCCATTATGTGTCGATCGCTCTAGAGGATTTTCTGAAAAAGTATGGATTTTAGTCCCTGATCAATGGCCAAGATCAGGACAAAAAACCACCTCTCATAACTCTGAGGGTGGTTTTTTATTTAACAACATGCAGGCTCAGCGCGATATATATCAGGCTTTGATAAGGTAGCTTGTGGAATATATGTAGCTGCTAATAAGCCAATAAGTAAAGCAACAATAACAAAACGATTCCTTATATTAAGAATCATTTTGATCATCCTTTCTTTTCATGACTAGCAGCAATCTGGTTCGGAGTTATTCATCGTGGAACCCCTCCTTGGATTGGAATGTATTAAACACCTACTGGATCTGGATCAGATATAAACATATCATCTGCCCTCCTTTATTCTATATAACCTCATCATACACATTTTTGCTATTATTTGAAAAAGGAGAGATGGAAATGATCGTGATAGATGGTGTTGAGATCGAGCGTACAGAAGAGATGGTGCAGCGTCATTTCGTGAGCATCGCCAAGCGGCGGCTATTGAAAGAGTTCCAGCGGGGGCAAGAGCTAGCAAACTGGCTGATCTATTACGAGGATGCCAATGCAGAAGAACAAGCACATATATTATTTAAATCACTTCAATCTTATCTAGTGGCAGCTTATCGCGAAGATTGCCCTGGTCAAGATCCTAGTGATAAGGAGTTATTGAGCTGGATCGATGATAACGCCATTCTAAGCGAGCATCTAGGAAGCACAGAGTGGACCGTCTGGATTGATATGAGCGTAATGATGGATCTGCATCTAGAACATAAAAAAAACCGGAGGATAATCCCTCCGGCTTAGTTTTTACTTCTTCTTGTCGTTCTTCTTTGAATCTTTTTTTGATTCAAGAGCCTGCTTGTGCCCCACTGCTTGGATGCCTTTCTTTTCGCCATTCTTCACAACGCCGATCCATTTTAACATTTTACATCACCCTCCAAATGTTTTATAATGGAGGCAAATTTGGTTGAGAAGTACTTACAACGCCTTTGGAGTTGCCGCTCCGAGGCGTTTTCTCGTTTGCCTCCATGTATACATGTTAACATATAAACAAATTGACAGTCAATTATAAAATGTTAAAATGTTAACAAAAAGGAGTGGGATTATGGCTGATGAAATTAAAATGAAGATGATTGCGATCCGAATCACACCAGAGAAAGCAAAGGAATTGAAGATCTATCTGGCTAAGAAAGATTTGTCATTGCAAGAATTCCTAGAAAACTATATTGATAAGACGTTAGAAGAAGATAGCAGCCAATAATGAGCTGCTTTTTTTGTTTATAGATAAACGACAGTAGATGTGCTATCCTAAATTTGAAAATTCGGATACATAAAGGAAGATGATCATATGAAGAAAGTATTAGCATCTACAGCACTCATCGCTACGCTTTTAGCTGGATGCACAACAGAAGTGGAAACGGTTGGACCAGACAAAACAACAGTAAACAAACCAGCAGAGCAACAGCAACAACAAGCAAAGGTTTATAAGCTCGGGGAAACCGTGAAAGTGGATGGACTAGAAATACAGATCACATCTGCAAAATACACCAAACCCGCTGAATATGGACCAGCTAAAAACGGAAAGGTTCTCACCTTAGAAGTAGCAACCAGTAACACAGGACAAACCCAGGCACTAGTTGATAATGTTGCTTTTAACTTGTACGACAAAGACGGGAACAAGATGGAACCATATTTCTCCTATGATGAAATGGCTATTACTGGACAAGTGAATGCGGGTAAAAAGCTAAACGGGAAATTGTACTATGACGTTAAAGAAGGAGAAAAATTTGAACTTGTATACGTTCCGATGCTTTCTATGGATCAAAAGGAAATCAAGTTCGAAATCATTCCATCTAAATAATATAAAGGCAGCCATGAGCTGCTCTTTTTTTGTGCAAAAAAAATCCACCCTATAGGTGGCAATTAGCAAGGCATTTATTTAGGACTCCTCTGGATCTGGTATGTTGTACATGATCATCCCTCCTTTCTAGTTTAGATAAATATGTTTTGATTTTTTCAGTTTTCTTAATAAAGTTATGCTTGTTTGAGATATGCAATGCTCTTTGATATAGCTCAATGGAATGATCAATATCACCTAAATAGCTCCAATAATATGCCAACGATTCTAATCCATCTACCAATAAAAGCATGTCATTGTGTTTTTCGGCTATGGAGATTCCTTTTTCAATGTTTCTTTTTGCTTCCTCCAAACGATCTAACTTAATATATAGTTTCCCCATCGACATATAAGCTAAAGCTATTTTGTTTCTTCTTTTCAGGCTTTTTTCAAAAGACAGAGCTGTTAGAAAACAGTTTTCTGCATTGATTAGTTGGCACTTTAATTCTGATGAGATTAGTCCAATTGTGGTCCAAATATTACAAGAGACATCTGCGGACTCAGTTTCATGAGACAGTTGAATTGCCTCGTCACATAGTTTTTTTCCTTTTTCGTATTCTTTTTGATCTAAACAGATTAGAGCTTTTAGTTCGTAAACCTGTGCTCTTACTTGAATTCGGGATATAGAGTTGATCCTGCTGTAGAGGCTATCTAAAATCCCATTTGCTCTTTCTATATTTCCAAGCTGATATAAGAACAGAGCACGATTGTACTGGAGAACGTTGAAAATATCTGTTCTTTCACCACCTTTGAAAAAAGAGTCCATACCTTTTTCAGTGTAGTGTAAGGATAACTGGATATTGTTGTTTTGGTAAGAAAGCAGTCCAAGATCCAAATAGGATAAGGCAGGTATATTTAAACGAACATCATAATCTCTCAATTTATTTGCTAGATCGATCGCTTTTTCAAAGTAATAGGTAGCAGTTTGAAAGTTACCTCGCAGGTGATGTTTACCTAATAAGTAGTTTAAATAAGGCTGTAAGCGATGTTTTGGGTCCATTTGTATTTGTTTTAGAGTAGAACAGGAACCAGCGTGCCGAATTTGCGACTCTGCTGACCTTAGAGTCATCAATAAAATATGTTCTTCTTGTTGTATTTTCTGGATGACCTTTTCCAGATCTGTTTGCGTAACCCCAAGTTTGGATAACAAGTGATCTAGTCTTTGAGTATTAGAAGAACCACGTTCAATTTTACTGATGGTGGAGATAGAAATACATTTGTCTGCTAGATCTTCCAGGTTCTTTCCTTGCTCTTTGCGGAGATAGCGGATCGCGTTTCCTAATAGATAAGGGTCCAGAAAACTTCCCTCCTTAAATATGATAAAAATATTTTTATTTCCTTGTTTAATTGTGTCTAACCCCGTTTTTTTAGACACATTTGTAGAAAAAGGGCATAGTTTTAAGAAATTTGATAAAATCACCCTGTTTTTTTAGTCGCAAAAGTAGAAAAAGGCTATTAGACACAATTTGCACAATTATTTTTGTAAACGTTATAATATTCTCACTAAGTACAAATAATTTTCACAGGTGTTCCAGAATTAGGGTCTGTAAGAAATTACAATAAGAACGTTCGTTCTCTTCTGGTCAGTCTAGTGTTAAAATTAAACAACAACAGGAGTGGAGATCATGCTAATGCAAAATAACGAAAGCGAAAACTATTTCTTTGGGAAGAATGAACGTTTGGAGCTGAGTGATCTTGTTTCTAGCTTGTCATCATCCATGAATTTAACTCCAGATGAGCGGAAGCAGATCCAACGTCTCATTTTAAAATATAGTTTAGTTAGACGAGCGTAATATACGATCTAAAATACCTGTTAGAAGTTGCCTGACTTCTTCTTGTTCTTGATCTTCTAATGTAATTCCATTTAAAGTTAATTCTTTATGAACCAAATCATTTCGAATTTTTTTCAGATCCAGCTGAGCAAGTGGATCTTTTTTTCCATCCATACCTATCAAATAGTCGGCTGTTACTCCTAATAGGTCGGCTATTTTTGTGATTGTATCTGTATCAGGTTCGTATTTCCCCTGTTCCCATCTAACTACTGTTGTAGCAACAACCCCTACATGATTGGCTAACTGTTTTTGAGTTAGTTTTTTTCTCTGTCTCGCCGCTCTAAGTCGTTGGGAAAAAATTGTTTTTTCTTTTTTCATTTTCCCGATCACACCCCACATTGGATTAACTAATGATGATTATATATTAATTATTAACATTCAACGCAACAAATGAAATAAAAAATGATAAAAAGGCACTTGACTATATGCCAATATAGCATATAATTGAGTTATGAATTCGTTATTCGCATTTTCTGAAAGGAGGCTCGATTATGAATTTAAATGCTTTGGTTTCCTTGAGAAGGAAAAATAAAATCACTCAAACACAAATGGCCGAAGCGCTAGGTTGTGGCCAAAGCGATTACCAACGGATGGAGAGCGGAAAGTATCGCATTAAAGCAGTAGATCTTCCTGTGATTGCCGCTAAGTTGAACATTTCTCTGAATGAGTTGGTCAATCTCCTTTTTTGCAGCCAAAAAAGTGCTTAAAACGCACTAGAGTGAGTTGTAAATGTCATTTAAAGGAGGTGATACAGTGAGCCGGATGACCAGAGGCTCTAAAACAAAAAAGTCCGCTGGTGCTGAGAACACCAAACGGACCGTTTAGAAAAGTTTTCATGGTCAGTATAACACGAATAAAGGAGATCAAACAAATGCAAACAAGCGAAAAGATTGGCAATATCGCCGCTGCTCTTTGCCAGTTTCAAGGTACTGTAAGCAATCCGAAGAAAGACAGCGTAAACCCTCACTTCCGTAGCAAGTACGCCGATTTGGATGCAATCATCACAGCGATCCGTCCGGCACTTCTTGAAACTGGATTATCTTTCATTCAGAACCAAGTGAGAGATGAGCAAGGAAACATCGGAGTCTATACCATGATCCTTCATAAGAGCGGTGAATTCTTCCAACTTGATCCTGTGTACGTAACACTTGATAAGAAGACAGCCCAAGGGATTGGATCGGCTTTAACTTATGCAAAACGCTATTCACTAAGCATGGCGTTTGGGATCGCAGCAGATGAAGACGATGACGCAAACAGCATCACACCACCGCCGAATCAACCACAACGAATGCAGAACAAACCACAGCCACAAACAAAACAGAAACCAGCACAACAGCCGAAGCAAGAAGCACAGCCAACAGGAAGCAAGCCTCAAGGAATGGCCAATGAGACGCAACGCAAAAAGATCTTCGCATTAGGTAACAACTTAAAATTGAACAACGATGAGATCAAAGAAATAGTGCTTGCTCGTACGAAGAAACAGAGCACGAAAGAGCTGACAACCAAGGAAGCAAGCGACCTGATCGAATACCTGGAAAAAGAAAAACTCGTCAAAGCGTTCAAAGGAGGTGTGGCGTAAATGGCTAAACGTAAAAGCCAACGCATCACCTTGACGGCCATGCTGATCAGTGACCGCCGTGAGTATGGAGAGAACTACTACACCTTTGCTGTCGGGAACATCCGAGAAGGCAACTGGTACGAGTGGAGAACTCAGGTAAGTCGTCAAGATCTCATTGAGGGTCACACCTACGAGATCAAGGCAACTGTGAAAGGCAGAGCAATGAAGCGCACGATGGTAAGTCGAGTCACAGTGGTTCGGGAATTACCAGCATTGGAGATAGGAGCATGAGCCGCCTGGTTCATCTCTTTCTCCAAAGTTATGAGGCTGACATTGTCTTGGACGCTTTGAGAGGTCTAAGACTCAGCTTCATCAATCGAGGGCTAAACACGGACGGAATAGACGGATTGATTCAAACAGTCACGGATCAGATCGAGGTAAATAAGGCCTTGGATGATTGGGGACACAACACATAAAAAAATTTTGGTATCGATGTCACAGGCGGAAACCAGTTACGACATTAAGTAGTAGACAGGAAAAAGGCGGCTTTCGGGTCGCCTTCCTATAAAGATCAGCTGGAGGGGAAAAGGTGGGCGGATTCTTCAAGATTTACCGAGAGATATTCCAACATGAAATTTTCAAAGATGAACTAGGGTTTCGGCTATTTATGTTGATCATGGGAAACGCAGTCTATGAAAAAGAGGGCATCGAGCACAAAGGAATGCACCTCCAGCGAGGTCAGTGGGTAAGATCCTACAGAAGATTAGCTAGTGACCTTGAACGGAAAGAAGGACGTGGATATAAAAAGCCTTCTATCTCGACGATAAAACGCGTTGTTGACCGTCTTATTAAGTCTCATTTAGTGACAATTAGCGAAACGGATAACGGAACACTGTTCACGGTGGTGAATTACGAGAAATATCAAGGGGTTACAGGTGATACCGAAACAGTTAGCGGAACTGTTAGCGGCTCATTAGAGGAACGTTACCGGAACAAGACTAAGAAAGATAAGAAAGATAAAGAAGAAATATATGATGATGACGCTGACCTCTGGAAAGAATTAGGATCTGATTCTTGGGGACAAGAACCAACCCCACAACAAAAATACGAAAACGAAATCAAATCTTATTTCTTTGAAAAGGCGAAATTCGAGAAATTGGATCTCAGTAATAATGACTACCGATTACTTGGTCAGTTTTGGGAAAAGAGTATATCCATTGATCGGATCAAAGAGGTAATTGATCATTCTGTTAGAACACTTGCAAGAAATGGCGAAAAGCTGAATTCACTTGTTTATATAGCTAGGATCATAGAGAAAGAAGAGAAAAAGAAGCAAGCAAGGAAACATCAACAAATCGTCCCTTTTAAGCAGTCCAAACCAAAGCAACAACAGAAACCTTCTACACCTGTACCAATGGCGTTTCGTGAGGCAAAAGAGCAACAACCAGAACCAAAAGCATCACCACAGGCCTTAGCTGAGTTTGAGAGATTAAAACAAGAACTTCTTGAGAAGACACGAAGGGCAGGAACCGCACAATGAAAGAAGTTACAGCGCAAATAAACAAGCTATTCCCTAATAGGAGATTTCCTTCTGTAGATGAGCGATTGAACGAGTTGATGAGTCACCTTTCAATCAGATCCTTCCAAAAAGAAAACCCTGATATTCCTCAAGAGGTTTACAGACGGTCACTGCACACCCTAAGCCAATATGTAAGAGAACAAGGGAATTGTGCTGCGTGCCAGGGACTAGAAACGTGTGGAAATATGGTTACTGGGCATGAATCGGAGTTAGTAACATCTCATAACTATCTAGACGTTCGGATGAAGAAATGCAATCGATTGAAATCATACGAAAATATGCAAAAGCGGAAAGAGCTTCTAAAAAGTCACAAGATACCAAAAAGCGTGTTAGGAGCTACCTTCCAAGATATCGAGTTTGATGAAAGAGCCAATGTGATCATGGAAGCGATGCAGTATTGTAGTTTGTTTGATGATGGGATTCCAAAGCAAGGATTGTATCTATACGGATCATTTGGAGTAGGAAAAAGCCATATTGCTGGAGCGATTGCCCATTATATTACAGGCGTTGGGCTTGATGTTTTCATGGCATATGTACCGGATCTGGTCAATGAAGTGTACGCTTCCATTCAAAAAAAGACCACCAGCCAATTGCTCGATGCGATTAAACAAGTAAAGGTTTTGATTTTGGATGATATAGGCGCAGAAACAATGAGTCCTTGGTTCCGAGATGATGTACTTGGAGCAGTCCTCCAACATCGTATGGCAGAAGAACTCACTACTATATTTACTTCTAACTTGACTCTGGAAGAGCTAGAAAAACACCTTTCTTATACTCAAAAAGGTGGACATGAACCAATCAAGGCAGGACGGATCATGGAAAGGATTAGGCACTACGTGAAGCCTCTGTATGTAACAGGACCAAATCGAAGACCAGGGGTGGTCTAGATGGCAGTACCTGCACAAGTCGTTTCCCTTTACCACTGGAAGAAGAAACAAGCTAGGAAAGAACTCAGCGTAATTAGTGATCTTGAGCGGGAGTACATGACAAAAAGCTCCCGGAAAGTATATATCGCACTGGAAGAGCTCAACTTTTTCTGGGATGAGCGAGAGATAGAAGACTTTCGCAAGATGTGGTCAGCGGGTTTCTCTATACTGGATATTGCAAGGATGTTTGACCGAGATCCTGATGAGGTGCTGATTCTAGCGATTGATCAAGGGAAACAGGAGCTAATTGAGCCGAGAAAAGGCGGAGTATTTGGGAGGAGAATGAGGTAAATGAAAATTTCTTACGAGTCGTTTCGAACAATGGCATGGCAGATTTTAAATGATATTGATGGTGCTATGAATATAAAGGCGAATTTTGAAATGAAGCTATGGATCGCCTATCGAGATACTGCCAAGGAAATTCGTGATGTTATGGAGGAATGCCAAAGCGAGATAGTGACTGAAACAGAAGGAACAGAATTATTTTTTAAGCAAGAGAAGGAGTGGCGTGAACTTAGAGATAAGGCAAACCTTTTGTATCACGACATAAAATATATCCTTCAGAACATGGTAGAAATCAATGGAGTACAGATGAAGGCCGGACAAATCTATTCTCATCCGATGTATGACCAACATTTTAAAATCAGAGAAATCGTACAAGACCAAGATGATTTGGAAGATTCCCTTATTCATGGAGTCTATGTAGATCCACAAGATTATACAGACGAGGGTCGTGAAGTTCATCATCGAGCATGGCACATATTGGAGGAATGGAGTCTGGAGGGAGAAGAATGATCATCACCATCGGGCACGATCAGGAAAGCTACTGGAGAGTGGTGACAAAGCTAGGGCGGCAGTTGATTTGGCTGCCCTTCCGCTACCAGACCAGAGAAGAGGCAGAGAAAGAAATTGCACGTCTCAAAGGAGAAGATGAGCCTAGCATCAATAACATAGATGATCCGGCAGAGTTTAACCGCCGATATTGGGAGTTTTGGGAGGATGAGGAACGATGATCCAATACGAAGTTCCAGGCAGGGCTGTTCCCGCTGTAAGAATGACGCAAAAGAGCAAATGGACCAATCCCCAAGCACAACGATATCTGACATACAAGCGAGATGCAGGATGGTATGCACGCCAAGCAACCAAAGCCATGCTAGAGGGCGAGATTGAGGTAGTGATCAAAGTTTATCTTTGGAGAAATCTTCGGAGCGATGCAGATAACCTAGCCAAAAGCCTGCTTGATTCGGCTAATGGCATTTGTTTCAAAGATGATAGTCAGGTAATGAAGCTCACAGTTGAAAAAATCAGAGTAAAAAAAGAACTTGAGCAACGAGCCGAGGTCACCATTATAGAACGAGAGGTGAAAACGGCATGAAATCAATAAAAAGTAACCCCCAAGTAATAGATTCTGTCCATCATTATTTCATGAAAGGCATTAATTACAAGGATATTGCTCGCAAAATTGGAATATCACGAGTTACGGTTGAACGGATCGTACATCAAGAGAGATCCAAACATCCTGATAAGTGGTTAAGAAAAAAACATCGACAGACTCCAATTTATAACGCTAAAGGGAAAATGATTTACGACCCAGAGTTTCATCCAAATCACGGGAAGCCCTTCACAGAAGAAGAGAAAGAATACATGTGCAAGTTCCATGAAATCGATGGTTTTCAATCAATAGGATATGCATTAGGGAGAACAACGGTGGCTATTAGAGATATGATCAAGTGGCTAAAAAAGAATGGTCTATATGAGTATTACAAGCATCTCAACAAGCATTATTGCGGAACAGCATCTTAGGAAAAGGAGATAACATATGAGAGTTTTAGACCTCTTTAGTGGGATCGGCGGTTTTCGCCTAGGGATGGAAGCAGCTGGACACCAAGCCATTGGATGGGTAGAGATCGACAAGCACGCAAGAAAATCATATGAGGCTATACATCAGCCGGAAGGAGAATGGACACACGATGACATTCGAACAATTGACTATCGAGATGTTCCTAGAGCCGACATCTGGACATTCGGATTTCCCTGCCAAGACATCAGCGTTGCAGGAAACCAAGCAGGATTTGGTGGCGAAAGATCCTCTCTCTTCTTTGCAGTCACTAAGCTCTTACGCCAAATCAAAGCATGGAATCCCAAAAGAATGCCTTCCTACCTTCTCATTGAAAACGTTAAAAACTTTCTATCAGTTAATGGCGGATGGGACTTCCTCCTTGCCCAAGCTGAACTGGATGAAATCGGGTACGACTGTGAATGGCAGCTTCTCAACTCTAAAGATTTCGGAGTCCCCCAAAATCGCGAAAGAGTATTCATTGTCGGACATCTTAGAGGACGAGGTACACGAAAAGTATTTCCTCTCGAAAGACAAAGCAGAGAAGCTCATTGTAAACTCGCTGGCAGGTTAGCGCTACCTGGAAAGGATCAGTGGAATAGGGTCTATGATCCAAAAGGATTAGGACCAACTCTCACAACTATGCAGGGTGGTAGACAAGAACCAAAAGTAACGGATGGATACAGAATCCGAAAACTAACACCAAGAGAATGCTTTAGACTCCAAGGCTTTCCAGATTGGGCGTTTGATCGAGCAAAAGAGAATGGCGTATCAGATAGCCAGCTTTATAAGCAAGCCGGAAACAGCGTGACCGTCAATGTGATTTATGAGATAGCAAAGCGGATGCAGATAGAAGAGACAGCCAAAGAGGCATAAAAAAACCCTCACTCAGGGGCTACTGAGTGGGGGACTTAAAAAACGACTGGGTAAATCCAGATTTGATTATAACACGAGGAGAGATAGATGTGATAAACCGGATAATCCTTGTTGGCCGCCTAACCCGTGATCCTGAATTGCGTTATACCCCATCAGGCGCAGCAGTTACCAAATTCAATATTGCAGTAGATCGTAAGTACACCAACCAAAAGGGAGAACGAGAAACAGATTTTATCCCAATTGTAGTCTGGCAGAAGTTAGCTGAAAACTGCGCTAACTATCTGGCTAAAGGGTCATTAGTCGGCGTAGATGGTCGCCTACAGATCAACCAGTATGAGAAAGAAGGGCAGACCCATAGAAGCCCACAAGTAGTAGCCGAAGACGTACGGTTCTTGGATCGCAAGAAAGACGGCGATGGCAGCCAGAAACAAAAACAAGACGATCCATTTGCTGGTATTGGCACAGAAGTTAACTATGATGACTTACCTTTTTAGATAAAAAATAGAGGAGTGGAGAAGTGTGGGAGCAGCATTAAAATATAAAAAAGCAGATTACCGAAAAGATGTAGAGGCAATGCTACGATCCTACCATTGGCTAAATGAGATGGTGCAAGAACAAAACAAAAATCTAATGCCCTCCTGCACTTCATCTGCTGGTGATGATGGAATTAGAGGTTATAGCGAATTTATATCACCTACTGAGAAGATGGGTGTTAAAAGAGCAGATAACTTTTATAAAGCGAATCTGGTGTTGATTAATGAGTCGCTAAGAAAGCTGTCCTTTAAAGAACGTATCGTGATCCAAGAAACATATCTTAGAGAAGATAAACAACCAGTCCTAGAAGTATGCTTCCGCTTAGGAATGAAGGAACGGAGCTACTACCGACTAAAGAGAGAAGCAATAGAGAAACTAGCTTATTGGATGGATTTCAAATAATAGTGTCAGCTTTGGCAGTTTTTGCAGGAAAGGGAAGCTGGAAGGCGATAATATGGTACTAGGTACTTTTGCAAGAAAGAGAACTGCAGCGGCTACTCTCTTTCTTCAAACACATAAAACAGATGGAGCGAGTCGGGGCGAAATGCTCTGGCTCGTTTTTTGTTATGCGGAAAATAGAGACTAATCTGATATACAGGTTTGATTCACAAACAAAGGGAGGACAGAAGATGGTCCAGTTGGAGTCGATCAAACATCTAGACTTTACCAACGCAGAGATCATGATGGCAGCACAGGCCGGGGATACAGAAAAAGTATTAGAGTTGAGTTTTCGAATGACTAATCATATACGTAATGTCAGGCATGAGGCTGGGCATTTTTTCGAACATGAAAAGAAATCAAAAAGAAAAGGGATTACTGGTGGATTGATGTTTTTTCTAGAGAGTATGGGGTTAAAGCATAGACAATAGGAGGCGGAGACAATGCAACCGATATACAAGCAAGGAGAGAAGGTGAGAGTTGGTAATAGGACAGGCGTTATATACGATGTGAACAAGAAGCTCGAAGTGTATCAGGTGATGTTTGATAAGTGGTACGGGGAGCTGATCTCGTTCGAGCAACTAGAAAGGAGAGACAAAGATGAAAAGAAATTACACTGATCCAGAAGAGTCCTAAAAGGTAAACTGATTAAATGTAACGAATCTCTCCATAGACAACAGGAGGGGTTCACTTGATAGCAAAGGGCATAAATGCGACTATCGAATTAACGGACGATAAAGTGATTATTCATCGTAAAGGTATAATGGCATGGATAAATGGATTAAGAGGTAGTAAAGAGATTTATTTATCTTCTATAACTGCTGTACAACTGAAAAAGGCATCGAAAGTCTCAGATGGATATATTGAGTTTGTTTTCTCTGGTGGTAAAGAACAAAAAGGCAGTACCATTGTTAAAGTTGCCAAACATGAAAACAGCGTTATATTCAGACCTTGGAAACAAAAAGAGTTTGAGGAATTAAAGACCGCAATAGATCAACGATTGGCCAATATTAATAGGGTTTCATCAGCAGCTCCTATTATGGGTGAAATAGAGGCATTGGAGAAACTAGCGAAATTAAGAGATCAAGGCATCCTAACAGAAGAAGAGTTTAACCAAAAGAAAAAACAAATCCTTGGAGCATAGCCACCTTAACAGGTGGTTTTTTAGTGTAAACGATATGAAAAAGGCGAGGTGGTGAGGTTGAGGTGAGCAAACTTACTTCTAAACAAAAGGCTTTTTGTGATTATTATATCGAGACTGGAAACGCTGCGGAGTCCGCAATAAAAGCAGGTTATAGCAAGAAAACGGCCAAGGAAACAGGATACGAAAACCTCACAAAACCTCACTTAAAGAAATATATAGAGGAGAAAATTGCTCAGAAGGATAGAGAACGGATTGCCTCTCAAGATGAAGTTCTCGAATTCCTGACATTGGTATTACGTGGAGAGATCACAGAGCAGATTCCTGTTGTTATGGAGAAAGACTTTGAAATGGTCGATAAACAGCCAAATATTCGAGATCGAACGAAAGCAGCCGAACTCTTGGGCAAACGATACGCTCTATTTAAAGAGAATGTAAACCACTCTGGAGATGTTGGAATTAGTATATCTGTTGATTATGGTGATGACTGATGAATGTAGTCGTTCCATTTAACCGCCATTTCAAAGATGCCAACCAGATACGCAAACGGTATCGAGTCATGAAAGGTTCTGCTGGTAGTGGTAAGTCGGTCAACATTGCCCAGGACTATATCATCAAGCTCTCTGATATGCGATATAAAGGGGCTAACCTTCTAGTAGTCCGTAAGGTAGATGCAACACATCGAAATAGTACCTTTGCAGAATTAACGGCAGCCATTAACCGGATCTTTGGCGATCGTGCAGATGAGTATTGGAAAGTTACACAATCTCCTCTCAAACTACAAAATAAGATCACCGGAAATACAGTGATCTTTCGAGGAGTAAATGACGCACGAGACCGAGAGAAACTAAAATCTATCAACTTTCCAAAAGGGAAGCTCGTGTGGATCTGGGTCGAAGAGGCTACGGAGTTGCAGGAAAGTGATGTAGATATACTAGATGACCGTTTGCGTGGTGTGCTGCCTAACCCTAATTTGTATTACCAGATCAGTTTCACCTTTAATCCTGTATCAGCATCCCACTGGATCAAACGGAAATACTTTGATATCGAGCATGAGGATATATTCACACATCACTCCACCTACCTGGAAAATCGTTTTATAGACGAGGCGTACCACAGACGGATGATGCTTAGAAAACAACAAGATCCCGATGGTTATCGCGTTTATGGGTTAAATGCCTAGCCCATGTAAAACTCCTCTAATTCGGTGGAACCCCTAACGTAAAGCCGAGGGCAATACCGAGCTAGAATCATTGATATTTATCACTCTTTTTACGGTATAATTATATGGGGTGATAATAATGAAAAAAGATGAGTTATTCGTTCCTATTGCTGGTTATGAAGGGTTATACGAAGTGTCTAACCATGGTACTATAAGGGCGTTGAATAGGACAGTAATAGACAAGGATGGGAAACCAAGATTTTTCCATGGAAGAGAGGTTGCATGGGGGAAAACAAAGGCAACAGATAGACACCCTATTCAGCGTTACAATGTGGAACTGTGGAAAGATAATAAAAGAAAACGTATTCCAGTCCATCGTTTAGTAGCGTTGCATTTTATTCCGAATCCAGCAAATAAACCACAAGTAAATCACATTGATGGAGATCCATCTAACAACTACTATAAAAACCTAGAATGGGTAACAAATTCAGAAAATGTAAAACATGCACATGCAAATGGTCTAAACAAAGGGATTGGAAAGCCCATAATAGGAACGAATATAAAAACAGGAGAACGCCACCATTTTAAAAGTTGCGAAGATGCCGCAAGAAAGATCAATGGAAACCCAGATGCGATCAGAGGGGCATTGAAAGGGCGAGTAAAAACTAGTGGCGGATATACTTGGGAATATCAATGATTCGAGTGTAACGACTAGTCGAAAGACGTAGGG
>NZ_LN812099.1 GCF_000942395.1 Risungbinella massiliensis | reverse complement strand
ACCCTGAGAGGACGAACCTTGCTCAGGAAACCTTAGGCTTACGGTGGAGGGGATTCTCACCCCTCTTTTCGCTACTCATACCGGCATTCTCACTTCCTAACGCTCCACCACATCTCACGATGCAGCTTCGCTGCATTAGGAACGCTCCCCTACCATGACAATGTCATCCACAGCTTCGGTAAATGGTTTAGCCCCGTTACATTTTCGGCGCAGAGTCACTTGACCAGTGAGCTATTACGCACTCTTTGAATGGTGGCTGCTTCTAAGCCAACATCCTGGTTGTCTGAGCAACTCCACATCCTTTTCCACTGAACCATTATTTAGGGACCTTAGCTGGTGGTCTGGGCTGTTTCCCTCTTGACTACGGATCTTAGCACTCGCAGTCTGACTCCTAGAGATAAGTCGATGGCATTCGGAGTTTGACTGAG
Organism: Risungbinella massiliensis; assembly: GCF_000942395.1. Lineage (GTDB taxonomy): Bacteria > Bacillota > Bacilli > Thermoactinomycetales > Thermoactinomycetaceae > Risungbinella > Risungbinella massiliensis. Next base: position 636 of record NZ_LN812099.1, on the reverse strand, counting down.
TTCGGTAACCCGGGAAGGGCCCCTAGCCCAATCAGTGCTCTACCTCCATGACTCTTACTCTAAGGCTAGCCCTAAAGCTATTTCGGGGAGAACCAGCTATCTCCAAGTTCGATTGGAATTTCTCCGCTACCCACAGCTCATCCTATGATTTTTCAACATCAACAGGTTCGGACCTCCATTGCGTGTTACCGCAACTTCATCCTGGCCATGGGTAGATCACTTGGTTTCGGGTCAACGACTACGTACTGCACGCCCTATTCAGACTCGCTTTCGCTGCGGCTCCAGCTTCTCGCCTTAACCTTGCACGCAACCGTTACTCGCCGGTTCATTCTACAAAAGGCACGCCGTCACGGGTCAAGCCCGCTCCGACTGATTGTAAGCACACGGTTTCAGGATCTATTTCACTCCCCTCTCGGGGTGCTTTTCACCTTTCCCTCACGGTACTGGTTCACTATCGGTCGCCAGGTAGTATTTAGCCTTGGGAGGTGGTCCTCCCGGATTCCGACGGGGTTTCACGTGTCCCGCCGTACTCAGGGTCCGTCTCGGAGGGAAGCAAGTTTTCCATACAGGGCTGTTACCTGCTATGGCGGGTCTTTCCAGAACCACTTCTGGTACCTGCTTCCTTGATAACTCCTA
>NZ_LN812098.1 GCF_000942395.1 Risungbinella massiliensis | reverse complement strand
AAGACATGTGAGGAAAAGCCCTCGACCGATTCGTATCTGTCAGCTACACATGTTACCATGCTTCCACCTCAGACCGATCTACCTCGTCATCTACAAGGGGTCTTACTTCCACGAAGGAATGGGAAATCTCATCTTGAGGGGGGCTTCGCGCTTAGATGCTTTCAGCGCTTATCCCGTCCATACTTGGCTACCCAGCGGTGCCTCTGGCGAGACAACTGGTACACCAGGGGTATGTCCATCCCGGTCCTCTCGTACTAGGGACAGCTCCTCTCAAATTTCCTACGCCCGCGACAGATAGGGACCGAACTGTCTCACGACGTTCTGAACCCAGCTCGCGTACCGCTTTAATGGGCGAACAGCCCAACCCTTGGGACCGAATACAGCCCCAGGATGCGATGAGCCGACATCGAGGTGCCAAACCTCCCCGTCGATGTGGACTCTTGGGGGAGATAAGCCTGTTATCCCCGGGGTAGCTTTTATCCGTTGAGCGATGGCCCTTCCACAAGGAACCACCGGATCACTAAGTCCGACTTTCGTCCCTGCTCGACTTGTAGGTCTCGCAGTCAAGCTCCCTTATGCCTTTGCACTCTATAGGCGCGATTTCCGACCGCGCTGAGGGAACCTTGGAGCGCCTCCGTTACATTTTAGGAGGCGACCGCCCCAGTCAAACTGCCTGCCTGACACGGTCCTCGAACCGGATGACGGTTCTGAGTTAGAACTCCGATACGACCAGAGTGGTATCCCACCGACGTCTCCTTGGAGACTGGCGTCCCCAAATCATCGACTCCCACCTATCCTGTACAAGTCGTACCCGAGATCAATATCAAGCTGCAGTAAAGCTCCACGGGGTCTTTCCGTCTTGTCGCGGGTAGCCAGCATCTTCACTGGCA
>NZ_LN812097.1 GCF_000942395.1 Risungbinella massiliensis | reverse complement strand
TTGGTATTATCCCCTTACGGTAGACAGTGAAAAAAGAGAACATGTTAACATGTTCTCATAGACACTGCTATAACCGGAGGGGATTTTTATGTCCGCTAAGAAAGGACAAAAGTTTAGAAGATATTCGGAAGAAACAAAAAAGGAGGCAGTGCGCCTCTTCTTAGAAGAGGAGATGCCTTATAGTGAAATACAAAGGAAACTCGGGATCAGAAGTCGAACTCAAATTCAAAATTGGGTCGAAAAGTATAAAGCTGGTGAGTCGTTTGAAGATTATCGAGGTCGCTGGATTAAGAAACATTTTAATAGTCTTGAGGAGGAAAACGCTTATCTAAAGGCCCAAGTAGAATATCTAAAAAAGCTCAATCCAAATCTACACGGGGAGGGATCTTGGAAAAAGGACAACGATTTGTAATCATTGAGGAGCTTTCCAAACAATATACCATTACGCAACTTTGCAAGATTGCGAAGGTTTCACGTGCAGGATATTACAAATGGAAAAAATACATACAACGCGCCGGACGTAGCTCGAATGATGCAAACTTAAAAGAGCATATATTAGCAATTCACAGACTCCGTCCATACTACGGTTACTTTCGTATGCGAACTGCTCTACGTAGGGAAGGAATAGTGGTGAATCATAAGAAAGTACGTAGATTAATGCGTGAACTCGGTATTCGATCCGTTATCCGCAAAAAACGCCCCTTTATGGGGCGTAAGCCATCCATTGTGTTCTCTAACATACTGGCTCGTAATTTTTATGCAGAGGCTCCCAGACAAAAGCTTGCAACGGATATCACGTATGTACGAATTGGAGACCATTTTGTCTATCTATCCGCTGTAACAGATCTATTTAATAATGAAATTATTGCGTGGGAACTTTCTTCGAGAAACGATCTCCAACTAGTGTTAGACACTGTTTATCGCTTAGAAACAGGGGATGGAACTCTTCTTCACTCTGATCAAGGATTCCAGTATACGTCCAAACAATATGCGGCATTGTTAAAAAAACGTGGCTTCATTGGAAGCCACTCGCGGAGGGGAAATTGCTTTGACAATGCCTGTATAGAGTCCTTTTTCTCCCATCTAAAGACAGAAAAACTTTATTTAGAGGAACCAAAAGATGAGACTTCTGCACGCAATATGATTGCTGAGTTCATCGAATATTACAACAAGGAACGTTTCCAAAAAAAACTTGGCGACCGATCCCCAGTGGAATTCCGGGAAGCGATCGCCGCTTAGGATGCCTTTTATCTAGTGTCTACTTGACGGGGTTAAGACCAC